>DASYKO010000357.1:0-24742 GCA_035995285.1 Hyphomonadaceae bacterium
CGAAATTGACGCCGGTGTTCCACGCCATGCGGAAGGACAGGCCGGGGAAGACGTCGATGATGTCGCGATGGCGCAAGTCCATCGCCACGACGACAAGGTATTTCGACAGCTGATCGAGCGCCACCACGGCGATGGCGGCGCCGATGGCTGCGGCGAGGCCATGGCGCAACACCGGGCGCTTCTGCATCAGGCCTGTGAGCATTCTTCCTCCGCCGGCGGGCAATGTGGCCGGTAAGGCGCGTTACGGCAAGGCCAGCGCGCGACCTGGGAAGAATGTGCAGCCGGTCGCGGCAACCCGGCAGGGCGCCGCGCGTTGTTGGCGGTGGACTGGCGGGCTGCGGCCTGATGACGAGGGATAAGCGATGTTGAAGATTCTGGTTTGTGCAGGCGCGCTTGCGGGCCTGGCGGGGCTGGGCGCGTGCGAGCAGGGCTCGTCGGAGAAGGCGGGCGAGAGCGTGGATCGCGCACTCGACAAGGCAGTCGACGGAAAAGAAAATAAGGGCGATGGCGCTTTCGAGAAGGCGGGCGAAGCCATCGACAAGACAACCGGCAAGAAAAATCCGGACGGCGCCGATGCGCTGTCGGATGCGGTGGACGGCGACAAGTCGACCAAGCCGAACTGATCTGACGCGCGGGCCGGTCCTTCGGGGCCGGCCCGTCGCAGATGGCGACTAGCGAGCGGTGGAGAGAAGGTTGGAGCGGCGGCAACGTCGCGATCGGCGCTCCCACTGCTCACCAGTCGCCATCTTTGCGTTTGGGGCGACCCGAACCTTTCCTCTCTCGACCGAAGGTCGGGGGAGGTGGATCGCGTGCGATAGCGCGCGAGACGGTGGGGGCAGCCTCGAAACGTCCGGCAAGATGATCGAGAAGATTGACTGCTGAACCTTCAGCGGCTGCCCCCACCGTCTCGATGCTTCGCATCGATCCACCTCCCCCAGTCGCTTCGCGACTGGAGGAGGAAAAACTATTTCTTCGGATTGGCGACCTTGTCTTCCAGCCAGGCGACGGCGGCCTTGTAGGTCTTGTAGTCGTCGCTGTTGAGGTCGAGCAGGTGGGGACGGTTGACCGCATCGAAGCCGTACCAGTCTTCGGCGTGGCCGGAGATGTAGAGTAGAAAGGCGCCGGCGGAGTAGCGCATGGTCTCGTCCGACTGGATGCGGGCGTTGCGCATCAGCTGTTTCATGACCGCAGGCGTCTGGTGTTCCTCGCACAGCGTGAAGAGGCGGTCGGAGGCGTTGGTCATGCTCTGCATGTGCTCCAGCATTTCGATGAGGCGGGTCTCCGCGGCGTCTGACCAGCCATGGGCCTCGATCTCGGCGGTGAGTGCTTCGGCGCCGCCGCCATCGTGTTGCTTTTGCGCGGTATGGGCGATGCGCGCGAGGGCCTTGGGCGTGCCCAGCGCCTTGAGGGCTTCGACATCGCGCCAGTCGAGTGATCCGCCGCGCTCGAGGATCTCGTCGGTGAGGAGGGTGCGTTCTTCCTCGGTGATCTCGGAGAGGGCCGGGATGTCATACGGCTCGCCATCGCGCCATTTGCCGTAGTCGAGGATCATCGACGACTTGAAGCGGGTGTAAGCGGGCGAGGGGTTCTTTGGGGGAAGGGGCATGCGCGACGTGTAGGATGGATTGCGCGGGCGCGAAATCGCCATCGCGTAGCGCGGGACGCGGCGCTATGCCGAGATGTCGACCAGCTGGCCGGAGGCGGCGTCTGCCGTGGCGACGGGTGCGGGCTTTGCGGCGGGAGCTTCGGCCGGCGCGGGCGCGGGCTCGACCCTGGCGTCGACCTTCACATCGACTTTCACGGCGGGGCTGGGGTCGTGGAGCTCGAGTGAAGAGCGCAGGGCGTCGACCTCGGCCTTGCGCGCGGCCTCGGCGCGGGACGCCTGTTCGGCGCGCGCGTTTTCCTGCTCCGCAGCCATCCGCTTGATGGACTGGGTTTGAAGCAGCTCCCTGATCTGTACGGCATAGCGGACCGAGACGGGTCCAATGCCGTTCAAGCCGGCGCTCATGACACTCTCCTTCACCTGCCAGATTGCCTGCTCTGGGTGAATCCATCCTGAATCATGTGGAGCTTTTTGCCGGGTTTCCGTAGCGTTTAGTGTCAATCCGGAGCGCGATTCGATTCATGTTTCGGGCAAGTCCGGACCAAACGCTGCGATAGGGTTAACCGCAGGCCTGCGCGGCTTAAGAATTCGCCGATGATCGCTCGCCAATGGCGAGGACCGGGTGATTGCCTATCGGGAAACTTGAACGCTGCCTCATCCGAAGCTCTTCACCAGCCAGTCGGCCACGCCGTACCAGGCCTGCGTGGTCGAGAGGGGAATGCGCAGGATCTGGTAGGCCACGAGGATGCCGCCGCCGATGAGCCAGGCCGGATGGATGCGGCCCGTGGTGCGCTTGTCGTGGACGATGCCCGCCACCATCAGCAGGTCGGTGAGCACCGTGCCGCCGTTGAATATGATCACGGGCACGAACCACACTGCAGCGAGGAATTCCGGCGTGGGCGGCGCGTCCGGTCCCGGAACCGCGAGGCCCAGGCTGGAGGCGTACATCGCTGCGAAGGGGCGTATGAGCAGGGCGACGAGGCGGTCGGTCGCGGCCTGCAGGATGCAGATGGTGGCGATAAGGATCAGCCGCTTGTGAGTCTCCGGCTTCGACACGTTGAGGATCGCCGCCGTGACCATTCCACCGAAGACCAGCGGCAGCGTGCCGGTCATGAAGGCAAAGGCGCGCACGCGGTCTCCTCCGCCTGTGGCCAGGCCGTTGGTGAGAGCGTGCAGCATCACGGCTTCGCCCAGGAGGACCATCGCGGTCGCCAGTGAGACGCCGGCGACGCCCCAGGCGCGGTGGTTTCGCATCTCGCCGCGCGAGGCGAGGATGCTCTGCGTCAGCAGCAGCACCAGCCAGCCGACATAGGCGAGGCCATGGATATGGACGAGGGGGCCGCCCTTGAACTGTCCCGTCGCCAGCGGAACCCAGTAGGACATCGAGAAGCCGATAAGGGCGATCACCAGGAAGGCGACGGCCATCCGGATGTAGAAGGAGCGCGTCTTGCGGGCGGTCTCGCCCACGGGGGCTTCGAGAGTGGGAAGGGTTGCAGCGGTCATGATGTCCCCCTCAGCGGCTGCACGGGCGGAGGCCCGGGAGAAGGTTGCATCCAGCCGAAATGACACTGGCCGCCTTGTGACCGACGATCAGGAGCGAGCCGCTGAAGGCGGCCAGCGAAACTATCGCCAGCAGGCCGACTGCAAGGCCTTTCGCCCACGCTGGAAGTTCCGATGGCTTCTTCAATCCGAGGTCCGATCCATCCATTGCGCTCTCCATCTCCGGAAAATCCCCGGGCTGAGGCGGCAGACTGATTGCGGGGGCGGGTTGCGGCAGGTACGGTGCGGCCGCGTCACCGCAAGTGCGTAGGAAATTCAAGCGGCTAGCGATGCACGGCGTCTTCGGGGGACTATAATGGATGGGCCGGCGCTTCCGGCGGATGACGTCCGCAACGCCCTGGAAAAGGTGCTCGCGAGTCGCGCCTTTGCCGGCGCGGGCCGGTCGCGCGAGCTGCTGCGCTATCTGATCGAGGCGCTGCTGGGCGGACGGGCAGACCAGCTCAAGGAATACACGGTCGGGGCAGAGGGGCTGAGCCGGGGCGAGCGGTTCGATCCGCGGATCGATTCCATTGCGCGGACAGAGGCCTCGCGGCTGCGTGGGCGGCTGGAGCTTTATTACGTCACCGAGGGGGCTGTGGACCCGTTGGTCATCAGCCTGCCGAAGGGCGCCTATGTGCCGCTGATCGAAGGCCGGAAAGCTGCGCCGGAGGCGGCTGCGGGGCCTGCGCCGGTGAAGCGGCAGATGCATCCCGCGCTGTTTGCCGGCATCGGCGCGCTGGCTGCGGCGGTGGTAATCGGGATCGCGGCTTTCGCCTTTGTGCCACGGCCCTCGTCCGAGGCGCAGCCGCGCGAAGTGGCGAAGTTCGACATGGCGATTGGCGCGCCGGGCGGGGTCATCTTTAGTGATCTGTCGCAGGATGGCCGGGTGCTGGCGATGTTCGTGCTGGCGCCGGACGGGACGAGCCATCTCGTCACGCGCAGCCTGCGCGGCGTGGATAGTCTCGCAGCCAAAGAGCTTCCGGGAACGACCGGTGCGCAGTCGCCTTTCCTGTCGCCGGACGGAAAATGGGTCGGCTTCTTCCAGGGTGGGCAGATCAAGAAGATGCTGGTGGAGGGCGGAGGCTCGCCCATTGCGCTGGCGCCGTTTTCCGTTGTCTTCGGCGCCGCGTGGACGGACGACGGCCGCATCGTCCTTTCAGGCAACACCGGAAAGGCCATCGAGATCATTTCCGAGGATGGCGGCAAGGCGAAGACGATCGTCGATTTCGGAATGGACGGGCGCCATCCGATCCGGGCGAGGCCGCTGCCCGGCGGGCGCGGCATCCTGTTCACCTCGGTCGACAAGGCCGCCACCGCGCGCATCGAATACATCGGCATGGACGGCAAGGGCCTGAAGGTCGTCCTCGAGAGCGGATCGGATGCGCGCTACCTGCCGAGCGGGCATCTGGTCTACGGCAACGGCGCCCAACTGTTCGCGGTGAAGTTCGATCTTGCGCGCGTCGAGACAGTGGGAACGCCATGGCCGATTCTTAAGGATGCCCAGGTCGGGTCGAATGGAATCTCCAACACGTTGGCTATCGCCGATGACGGCACGGCGATCTATGCGCGGAGCAGGGGCGAAGCCCTGACTACCATCGCGATGATCGACGAGCGCGGCGGGGCGCGTACGCTGGTGAAGGAGCCGGGCGTCTATTCATGGCCGCGCCTGTCGCCGGACGGGACGCGGTTGCTCTACGCCCGCGTGGATGGCCCGAATGTCGGCCTCGTCAGCCAGGATATCGCAACCGGAATGCGCACGCCGCTGACGCGCGATCCCGGCATCGCCGGGGGGCCGGTGTGGTCGCGCGACGGGACCTACGTCTTCTATCAGCAGGATCATCCGCTGATGGTGCGGCGCTCGGACGGGACAGGCGAGCCCAAGGTTCTCGACGAAGCGGTCGGCAGGCCGTGGTCGTTGTCGCCGGATGGAAAGCGGCTGGCTTACGAGCGGACCGACGGTTCGAGCGCGTTCGACATCTGGACGATGCCAATAGAGGTCGGAGCGGACGGCGTCAGCGGCGGGGAGGCTTCGCTGGCCTTCGTTTCACCGGCGACGGACAGCATGCCGGCGTTCTCGCCAGATGGAAAATGGATTGCCTATGCGTCGAACGAGGATGGCGACTATGCCGTCTATGTGCGCCGGTATCCCGACAACGGCCAGCGTACGAAGCTGACGACCGGCTGGAGCGCGTTTCTGCGCTGGCCGAAGCAGGGCCAGCGCATCTTCTATCTCGATCACCTGGGCCGCATCATGGGCATGCGCTATCGCATCGAGGGCGACAGGTTCATGGCCCTGGGCGCTAAGGCGTGGCCATCGCCGGTGCTGGTGCTAGGCGGCGCACCGCCGTCGTTCGACGTGACGCCGGATGGCAAGGCAGTGATAGCGCCCTTTCCGGTCGATCCCGGTGTGGCGCGGGTGCAGGATCACCTGACGGTGGTGCAGAACTTCTTCTCGACGCTGGATCGCTGAACCCGGTCAGTGCGCGGGAAATTTGCAGACCGCAGTAGGTGGTCTAGGCAACGGAACCTCGCCTGCCGGGAGAGGCGCGGCCGCCTTCTGCCACATCTGTGGTACCGACATGTATTGGGGAGAGGGACATGGGACATCAACCGCTGGTAGACGCTGCTGCGCTAAGTGCGCGGCGCCGGAAATTCTTTCGGGCCCACGATCCGCGAGTCCGGGCCACCATTTCGAGCATTGCTGCAGCGGCTGCACTTACCGCCTTCGACAGTTTTCGAAAGCTGACCGAGAGCACCAACTACGAGCTGCTGACCTTTGCGTTCAATGTCGTTGTCGCGATTGGGCTGTTCCAGTTCCTGTACATCGCGCTGAGTGAGATCGCGGAGCGGATTGCGGACGCGTTCACGGCCCGCACCAGCGTTCGCGGATCCTGGTTTCACATTCTGGAGTTCGACGTCGGCGACCGCACGCTGATGCGGAACGGCCCTGTCGAAATCAAGGAGAGCCTATCCGGCGAGCTGGTTGTGAACGGTCTCAACTTCGGCTTGTTGGGCCGGGACCACTACCACTCGAGCTGGAGTTCGCTCGTGTGCGGCCTGCTCGATACGCGCATGTACCTGATCTTCTCCTCACTCTCCCCTAACCGCGCAGGAACGTCCGGCATCATGGTGTTCGACCTGCTCGCGTCCGAGAACAAGAAGGATGTGCTGGTCGGCTATTTTTCCGATGTGGCCCCGAGTGGGCGAAGCGGATCAATGTGCCTGTTTCGCGATGAGGGGGAGTACCGAAAGAAACTTGCGGAGCTTTCGAAAGCTGCGAGCCACATTGCGCCTGCGTCGCTGCCCGGCGTGGCCGGCGGCCCAGTTGCGGCCGGCGCCGGACCGGTGGAAGAGGGCGCAGCGGCGGGCTGATCTCAGGCCGGTTTCAGCGAGTCGACCGTGGTCTGGAAGAGGGGCTTCAGGTCGTCGAAGGCCTCGCTGCGGGTGAAGCAGGCGGCGTTGACCATGCGGCCCACCAGTATCTGAGACGAGAAGCGCCCGGTGATCTTCTTGCCGAAGACGCTTTCGTCGAACACCAGAGTGACTTCCTGCACGCGATGGCCGTCGACGATTTCCGCAATGGCCTCGAAGCGGAGGACCTTCTCCTTTGGGACCGTCAGGACATCGGCCCAGGTTGGCGCATTCCCGGCTCGGCAAAATCGGTGTTGAGCTGATCCTGCGTCTTGCCGGTAAGAGAGGGCATGGCGTTGGAATTGGCGCGGCACCAGGCCTCGCCCACGCTATCGGGCGCGCGCGCTTCGATGTTGTCGCCGTCGGGCGTCTGGGTCCAGCCGACGGGGAAGTTGATGGCGAATTTGGGCGCGGCTTTTGGCCGGGACTGATTCTGGGCGTGCGCGGGCAGACCGGCGAGGGCTGCGGCGCAGAGGAGGAGAGCGATGCGGGTCATGGGCGTGGTCTACAGGTTCGCTTTGAACCAGGCGGCCATGGCCTTGCCGGCCTCCTCGCGGTGGGCGGCGTTGGGGAAGCCGTGCTCGCCGCCCTTGATGACGACCATGTCGGTTTTGACGCCGGCTTTCTTCATCGCGTCGTAGATCGAGCGGCCGGAGGAGATGTCGACGAGCTTGTCGGCGTCGCCGTGCACGATCAGGGTCGGCGGATCTTTCGCATCGACGAAGAGGATGGGGGAGATCGCTGCGGCCTGGTCGTTCGGGAAGTCGAGCGCGGGGAAGCGGTCGGACGGGCCGGTCATGCGGCGCAGGTCGACCGGGGGATAGTAGGCGACAGCGGCCTTGATGCGGGAGGCGCCTCTGAGGACGGGGTCGGTGGCGGCCGGATCGCCATCATCGCCGTTGAGGGCGAGCATGAGCGTGAGGTGGCCGCCGGCGGAGCCGCCGAAGACGCCGAGGCGTTTCGGGTCGATGCCATAGGATTTGGCGTTGAGCGAGATGTGGCGCAGGGCGCGCTTCACGTCGGCATGAGCCTCGGGAACCTTGAAGCGCGGGGCGGAGCCGTGGTGGATCGGGATCACGGTAATGCCCTGGTCCAGCAGCGCTCTGAACTGGGCGACACGTGTTTCCGGCGCGGCCCAGCGCGAGACCCAGCCGCCGGAGACCATGTAGAGCACGGCAGAGCCGTTGGCGTTCTTCGGCTTGATCACATCGTAGACGGTCGCCATGCCGTCATGGTGGCCGTAGATGACGTCGCGCGTGATGGTGAGGCCGGTGGTGTCGACGGGAGGCTGGTTGTCGGCCATGCCGGCGGAGATGCGTGCGGGAGCGGGAGCTGCGGTGGGAGCTAGGGCGGCGACCGGAGCGGGACGTGCGGCGGGAGCAGCGGCAGCGACATCATCAGGCTTGCGTTCGGGAGCCTGTGTCTTTGTCTCGCTGATGAACAGGCAGCCGGTGAGGGCAAGCGGCGCCACGAGTGCGAGAAGCGATGCGGATTTCATGTGAGCCCTCCCAGGATTGCGGCGGAACATGGGCGGGCGCCGGCCTCAAGGTCAAGCATGACCCGAGGGCGGGGCCTGGGGCGCTGAAAAGCGGGTTCAGTGGTAAAATACAATGTCAGCGATGCAATTCGGGACGTCCGGGGCCTTGGATGGCATGGAAAAGGACCAATCTAGCTGGTAGACATTAGTTGCCCCGGGTGACGCGCCGGGCATGAATTCTGGAGCGGCTCATATGAAAACGCTGATCAAGTCCGTGATTGTTTCCGCAGTCCTGCTGGCGGGCGCCGCGGCGCCCGCGCTGGCCCAGGCGCCCTCAAGTCAGAATGGGGCAAAGACCGTGATGGTGGACGGCAAGGGAGCGACGGTCGACAGCCTGCTGCTCCGCTGGAGGTTCGACGCCACCTGGGTGATCGACAACCACCGCATCCTGCTGCGCGATGCGAACCGCGATCATTATCTCATCACGATGAAGGACGAGTGCAAGAAGCTCGAGCTGGACCGCAACTTCGTCATCGTCCCGGCGCTCAAGGACAGGGTCTATTCGAGCCTCAGCTATGAGGTGCGCGACAAAGCCGGTCCGTATTGCAACATCACCAGCATCGAGCAGGTGAACTCCGAACAGGCGGCGAGCCTCAGGTCGGAACTGGCCAACAAGGGCTGAGGTTTCGGCAGAAGTGATTGCGAAGGCCCGGGGTTACTCCCGGGCCTTTTGCTTTGGGGTTCTGGCTACTGTGCGCGCGGCGAACCCGCAGATGGCGCCGGCGAGTATGGTCCATAGTACGGAGAAGATGGTGAAGGTGCGCGCCTCGGTGGTGAGGGCGTCGCGGAAGAAGGCGGCGTGGGCGAGGCCGATGAGCGCGCCCAGGGCTGCGCCGAGGATGGCGGCATGGATCGGTGTCGAGAGGCCGTTGTTGTCGGCGAAGGTCCAGAGCGGATAGCCGACGAGGAAGGCGAGGGCGATAGCCACGCCGAGGCCGAAGATAATGTAGGGACCAGCCGCTGCGGCGCCGCCGGAGTCGAAGTGGAAGAAGGCCGGGAGGAAGAGATCCTTGAGGGCCGACATGCCGAGCGCAATCAGCGCAGCGAGCATCAGGCCGCGCACCTTGAGCGCGTGAGGCGTTTGCTGCGCGGCAGCTTCAGTCTGGTCGGGCGGGGTCGAATCCATGGCCGCGCGCAGGCTTGCATGCCAAGTGCGGCGGAAAAAGGCCCGAGAGGAGTTGTGGCTCAGGCCGGCATATGGGGGAAGCGGCGGTCGGCGCTGGAGACACTGTAGCCGAACTCCAGGAGGTCGGCGACGCTGCGGGCCTTGGAGGCTTCGGCCGGGACTTGCGGCTTGGCGTGGCCATGACCGAAGAGGCTGTGGAAGATCTTGCGGAATGCACGGGACATTTGTCCCTCCTTTGCTCGAGCTGCTTTTCTGGCGGCTTAGCGAAGGATGACAGAGCGAGGTGAAAGGCGCGTGCTATCGGCTCGCGTGGTTTGAAGCGATTGGTTAGCGAGCTGGAAAGGAGTGTGGCAGGCGCTCTACGTGAGCACGTCGAAGATCTTCGAGCCCGAAGGTGCGCGGCGCGGCGGAGGCGGGGCTTCGGCGACGCGCTCGGACAGGGTGGGCCGCGCGGCTTCGGACTTCTTGGCTTCCTGGACGCGCTGGTCGCGGTTGAAGTAGGCGCGCTCGGTCGAGACTTCGTGGCGATACTGGCGTGCAGCTTCGCGCTCGTCTGATGCGGCGCGGATTGAGGATGCAGCTTCAATCGGCATGGCGGCGCTCCTGGCCGCGAACATCATGCGGCCCGATCATGCCAGAGTGTCGCGGATGGAGGTGAAGGCAGGGTGCGGGCCGGGCGAGGGATTTAAGCGTGAGGGGAAAGGGACGGGAAACCATGATTGAGGCGCCGCGCGCGGCCCATAATGGTGGTGGGTTTTGGAAAACGTCAGACGGGTATGGCGGTGTCGGCTGAAAAAAGTTCGAGAAAATATCTCGCACGGACAGGGCTCTCCAAAAAAGATCTGAGATTTCGCCCGTTTTGAAACTGTAGGTGTCTAAAACCGGGTTAGACTTCTTGAGGGTCGACAAGTGTGAGGCCGCGGCGCGGGTCTCGTTTCGACGTTTCATTCCATAAACAGAAGAGCCCGAAGGCCGGCGCGCATCGCGTTTGGCGACCCACGAATTCAATCAGTCCCCATGCCTCGCGCCTCGTCCTTCGAGTCCACGAGACCCGACTTCGCCGGGCCTCGTCCTCAGGATGAGGCGCTGTGCGTGGCAAGACGCACACGGAGACATCATGAACTGGTTCAGGAAGCGGGAGGCGAAGGGCGCCTTTCCGATGACGGCGATTTCCGAGCTGCGCGCGGCGCAGTGGTCGGGCATGGGGCAGCTGGTGCGCGAGGGGTATGAGCGCAACCCCGTCGCCTATCGCTGCGTGCGCATGATCGCGGAGGCGGCGGCGAGCGTGCCGTTCAAGGCGGTGGAGGCGGAAGCGCCGATTGCGGAGCTGATCGCGCAGCCCAATGCCGAGCAGGCGGGGCAGGACCTGATGGAGAATTTCTACGGACACCTGTGTGTGTCGGGCGACGCGTATCTCGAAGCGATGTCGATCGGGGAGGATGTGCGCGAGCTGTTCGTGCTGCGGCCGGACCGGATGCGCGTGCTGAAGGGGCAGCGTGGGTATCCGGTTGGGTGGGAGCATCGCGTGGGCGGCGACGTGCGGCGGATCGTACGGGAGGAGGACGGGTTTCTGCCTGTGATGCATCTGCGGCTGTTTCATCCCGCGGATGACTATGAGGGGCATGCGCCGCTGGAGGCGGCTGCGCGGGCGGTGGACATCCACAACGCGGGCGGGGCGTGGGCGAAGGCGCTGATCGACAATGCGGCGCGGCCATCGGGCGCGCTGGTCTATGGCGGGGGCGAGGAGCTGACGGCGGAGCAGAGGGAAGAGCTGCGCGAGGAGATGGAGCGGATATATCAGGGCGCGATGAATGCGGGGCGGCCGCTGGTTCTGCATGGCGGGCTCGACTGGAAGCCGATGAGCCTGTCGCCGGCGGACATGGATTTCGTGGAACAGAGGAGACAGGCGGCGCGTGACATTGCGCTGGCGTTCGGCGTGCCGCCGATGCTGCTCGGAATTCCGGGGGACGCGACGTACTCGAACTATCGCGAGGCCAATTCGGCGTTCTGGCGGATGACGGTGCTGCCGCTGGTGACCAAGGCGGCGCGGGCGATCTCCGGCTGGCTCGGTCCGCGGATGGGGAGCGGGGTGGCGGCGGATCTGGAAGAGGTTCCGGCATTCCAGGAAGAGCGCGCGGCGCAATGGGCGCGGATCGATGCGGCCTCGTTCATGACGCTGGAGGAGAAGAGGCGGATGGCGGGGCTGGATTGATTAGCCGCGCTCCACCTACCCCGCCTCAGTGGTGGAGGGCATTCAGAGGTTTGTCAGAGCGGCTTCGGCCGCTCTTTTTGTTGGAGGAGAAGGGAATGAAAGCACTGATCACGTATGTGACGGACCGGCTGCGCGAGTTTTCGACGTGGCGCGGGATTGCCGCCATCGCTGCGACAGCGGGCGCGATGATCGCGCCTGAACAGCTCGATGCGGCTTACAAGCTGTTCGTGGCCGGGCTCGGTGCGCTTGCTGTGTTCGCGCCGGGCAAGCGGGCGGCCTGATAGGCCGGTAAGCCCGCCCTCGTGGTTCGACGGACGCCGACTTCGTTGGCTGCTCACCATGAGGGCTTCAAGGCATAGGTGGACAAGGAGAGGCCTCATGGTGAGCAGCCGGCGCTTCGGGACGAAGCGCTGGCGTCCGTCGAACCACGAGGTCTCGTGCTCCCTGACCTCAGTGCTTCGTCTCCCCGCGCGGGAGGGTGAGGCCGAGTTCGTGGGCGCGTTCGAAGACCTGTTCGGGCGTGCGCGAAAGCCGGGAGGCGATTTCGGTGGCGCTCTTGTTCTCGCGGGCGAGGCGGCGGAGTTCCTGCTCGGCTGCGACAGTCCACGGATGAGTCGATTGATGGTTGCGAGGCGTCATGGGCGCTCCTTTTCTCAAAGGTTGGGCATCCCCCAGACTATGATTGGGATTTGGTGTTCAGGCCCGCGGTGTCAACCGGGGCAGGTGTTGGATTGCGGCGGTGCAGCGTGCGTCTTACTCCGCCGCGACGCCGTAATGGCTGGGGCGCGGAGGCTCCGGCGGGAACGGAGGTTGGGGCGGGAACCGGGACTGGAACTGCGGAGGCGCCGGGAATTCGGCGCTGGCCGAGGGAGCGTTCAGGGTCAGCGAGGACCAGGTGGCGCCGGGTTGGGCGACGGAGCGCACGACGGCGGCGTGGTAGCTGACGAAACCTGAAAGACGCCAGAGATCGTCCTGGTCGTAGTCGGCGAAGGCCTGTTCCATGAAGCGGGCGGCCATCAAGAGTTCGCGGGGCGAGCCAAGCGGCGACTGTGAGGGCAGGCGGCGCGTGGCGCCTTGCGGCAGGATGAAGTGCGAATACCAGGCATGGTCTTCCGGCGTGAGGCGGATGCGCGGCTCAGGCGGACGGGCCAGCGAGCGGCGGACCAGCATGCGGTCGATCCGCTGACGCTCCCCGCCATCATCGATCCGGTCGCGGGCGAAGGCGAGAAGGAGGGCGAGGGTGGCGAGGCGCTGGGCGCCGTCGACCAGAGTGTAGAGACCGTTGCGGGCAGGCTGGACCGCGATGACGCCAAGATAGAAGCGTTCATCGGGGGCGAATTCATCGTCCTCGTCTTCGTCGTTCCTGGCGCTGAGTTCGAGATCGACGAGAAGCTGGGCCACCTCTGCAGGTGTCCAGGAGAAGCCACGGTGGCCGGTCGAAGGCCGATATCTCGCGTTGCCTGAGAGGAGGCCACGCACGCTGACGATGTCAGCTCGCTTCATACAGAAGCTCCCGAGGTACACACGCCGCCCAGCCCCAGGAGTTATCCGAGTCATAGCAGAGGGTTTGCGGCGGCGGAAGCTGGACTGAGGAAAAATGATCACAGTCGGCAGGCTGGAAAACCGATGTTTAGTCGATAAGGCCGAGTGCAGCTGTGGATGCGGGCGCCGCGAGAAATTCGTTACGGCGGAGGAATAGCCCAGCGCTCGTTCCAGACTGCCGGCAGCGTTTGCCGTGGGCGCGAACTGGTCCGTCCGATTCACATAGGATGTGGCGACGGGAAGGCTCGGCTGGACCGCCAATGCAGGTGCGATCAGGCGATCGCGGCGTCGAGATCGAGCGGGGCGCTGAGCTGGTTGGAACAGGGCGAGTGGTAGGGCTCGAACAGTGCGAGGTAGCGGAACTCCTCGGTTCCGGCCTTGTGGGCGAGGAAGGTGGTCGATTCGAGGAAGGACTGGACGATCCGCTCGTCGGGCGCCGAAGCGTAGGCGGCGACGAAATCGGCTGTGAAGGCGCGGGCCGGGCCGGATCGGGCCATGTCGAGCCCGAACTGGGAGGCGAGAACCTGCTCCGCGTGGTCGAAGGTGAGCTGGGGCTTGAGCGCGCCGAGGCCGAAGGGCAGCGCAGCCGCTGCGGCGCCGAGGAGAAGCGTGCGGCGGGAGAGTTTCATATCTGCCTCCCCGCGCGGAGGGAGAGGGCGCTCAGGGTGAGCGTGGGATTGGCGGGAGAGCAGGTTGGGAAAGCGCCGGCGCCGAGAGCGTAGACGTTGGCGCATTCGAAGGTGCGGAGGTTCTTGTCGATGACGCCGTCGGCCGCGGTCGACGCCATCCGATGCGTGCCTTGGATGTGGGCCTCGGTGATGGTGTGGGGTTGCAGGTGGATCCGCTCGATTGGGACGGGGATGATGTCCTGCAGGTGGGAGACGGCACGGTCGAGGCCTTCGAGTCCGTACTCGTGGTGGCCTCTCCAGTGGATGACCGGGTCGCCGTTCTTGAGCTCGATGCGGTTGTCAGCCTGGGGCATGTCTTCGGCGAGGAGTTTCAGGACCAGGCGCTGGGTCCACTTGCTGGGCTCCATGCGGATGGAGGCAGGCGAATTCCAGTTCTCGACGAGCACGGCGGCGTGCTTCGAGCGGTCGGCGCCGTGATAGAAATGATAGCCGTGGCCGGTGATCGATGTGCCGCCGTGGAAGTTCTGCATCGGGGCGTCGACCCAGACGACGCGGCTGGTCTGCTCGTGCAGGTTGCGGCCGAGATGGGGGTTGGTGAAGCCGGAGCGCAGGAGAATGGCGGCGTTGAAAATGGCGTTGGCGCCGAGGGCGACCATGTCTCCACGGAACGTCGCTTCGCGGCCGGATGAGTGGCGGGCTTCAAGGCCGGTGGCGAGGCCGGCGGAGCGGGCGACGCTGCGCACTTCCCAGCCCGTGAGATAGTGGAAGTTCGGGCGATCGAACTGATCGAGGCTGTTGAGGATCGTGAACTTGGCGTCGATCGGACAGAGATTGCACACGCCATTGCCACAGCAGCGCGAGCGGCGCGTACCGTTGGAGCGGGCAGTCGGCTGGGCCCACCAGAGCGGGCTGGTCTCGCGCAGCTTCTGATCCGAGAGCGAGGGGCGGTGCGGCGGCGAGGTGAAAGGGCGCGAGCGCGGGAGGGCGGCGTCTGAGCCGCCGCCTGCGATGTCCATCACGGCTTCGGCGTCGCAATAGAATTCTTCGAGGTCGTTGTAGCTGACCGGCCAGTCCATGCCGGCGCCGTGGCGGGTGCGCAGCTGGAAATCTTCAGGATGGAAGCGCGGCGTGCAGCCCCACCAGCAGTTGGAATTGCCGCCGAACGTGGAGTGGGCAACCCAGACCTTGTCGATCGAGGCGGTCGAGTGCTGCGCGAAGGTCTCGGCGCCGTACTGGCCGCGCTGCTTCAGGCGTTCGGGATGCGAATAGCGCTCGCCCTTCTCGAGGAAGAGGACGCGCGAGCCCTGGGGCAGGCCGAGGGCGAAGAAGAGAGATGCGAAGCTGGTGCCGGCGATGACGGCGTCCCAGCGTTCATTCGCGGCAATGTCGAACTCTACAGGCCGCACGCATGCTCCCCAACGCCAGGCAGGGGGCCAGGCAAGAGAATGTTTGGCGAGGGGTTATTGCCGTGGGGTTACTTGGACCAACCCGTATCAATGTACGTCAGCACAAGGATTCGTGAGGCGCGCACTTCGTTACTTTTCAGGCCGGATTTGTTTACCGACGGCGCGTTCAGCGGCTGCGCGCCGCCGGCCAATTCAAACAAGCCCAATTCAACAAGCAAGGAGGTTCAAATGGCGGCTGGAGGGCCGGGCCGGCGATCGCTGGTAATCGAGGGATATGCATCGCTGTTCGGGATCGAAGATCTTGCGGGCGATGTGGTGAGGGCGGGAGCGTTTACGCGCTCGCTGGCCCGTAATGCGCAGATTGGGCGCGGGCAGGTGGGGATGTTGCTTGCCCATGTCGGCGGGCGGACGGCGGGACGCTGGTCGGTGGTGCGGGAAGACGGGCGCGGCCTGTTCGTGCGCGGGCTGGTGACGGACGAGACGGCGGCAGGGGCGGCGGCGCTGCAGCTGATCGGCGAGGGCGAGCTGTCGGGACTGTCGATCGGGTTCGTGGCGCGCGACTGGTCGCCAAGGGTCGCGCGGGGCCGGGACCTCAAAGAGATCGAGCTCCGGGAGATTTCGCTGGTGAGCTCGCCGATGCTGCCGTCTGCGCAATTCGGGGTGGTGGGGGATGTTTCGGTGAAGCAAGCGGCCTAGTGGACGTTGATGACGCCGGCGACGGATGCGTTCTGGCTCACGTTTGGCGGCGAGCCGTAGATGTCGATGACGGCGCCTGCAGCGGCGCGGGCGTCGGCTTTTCCGGAGGCGAACGCTTCGATCTTTGCGCCTGCGGCGGCGTCGAGTTTGGCGCTCACACATTTGAGGCCGCGGGCATTGATGACGGCGCCGGCGGAGGCGGACGCGTCAAGCGCGGTGCACTCGCCGCTGAGATCGGCGGCGACGCCGGTGGAGATGTCGACCTTCAGGTTGGCGAACTTTAGATTTTCGCCGGTGATCTTGACGCCGGCTGAGGCGGTGATGGCTTCGTAGGCCGGGGCTGTGACGGTGACCGTGTAGGTGGGCGAGCGGCCGATCGTGAACTTCTGGGAGCTGCCGATGTCCAGCGTGGGTCCACGCTTCTCGATGACGAGGCGGGAGAGGTCGGCGTCGTGCGATTGGGCTTCGACGGCAAAGGCGCCCTGTTTGAGAATGAGCGCGATGCCGGTTTCGGCGGAGACGCTGGTGAAATCTGCGAGCGGATAGGTGCGCGACTCGGGATTGCCGGCGGGACCGCGATCGCCGGGCGAGCAGGCTGCCAGGGCAAGGACGGCAAGGAGGGCGTGCGGCTTCATCTTCGGATTCCATTGGAATTCAGAGAGGCACAATCGCTCGGTTGAACGTGATGTCCACTGACGCAGGGTCAACCTTTCCGTGCGGGGAAAGCGGGGGTAGAATGCGCCCAAGATAAAGCCCCTGTCACTGATTGGTTTGAGCCTCAGGACAAGGCGGATGCGAGGAGGAAGACCATGAAGACCAGAATGATGGCGGCGACTGCGCTTGGATGCGCTGCGCTGCTCGGAACGATCGCTTTCGCGCAGACGCCTGCGCCGAAAGCCCCGACCCCGCAGGCCGCGGCTCCGCAAGGGGCGGCCGCTCCGATCAAGTCGAACGCCAATGACGGACAACTTCACGAGGCCGGCTATGTTGCGCCGAAGACCAAGTGGGGCGCGCCAGACCTGCAGGGCTTCTGGAACAACACGTCGGTGACGTCGATGCGGCGCCCACGGGACGCGAAGGCGCTAGCCGTGTCGGAACGCGAGGCGCAACGGTTGGTGAGCCGCGATCCGCTGATCGTACTGTCGAAGCAGGACGAGGCGACGTCGGGCCAGGACCCGAACAACACCAAGCTGCTCGAAGACAAGAACAATGACCGCGGATACAACTCGTTCTGGATCGATCCGGGCACAAAGCTCGCGATGGTGAAGGGCGAATACCGGACGTCGTGGATCACCGATCCGGCGACCGGGCAGATTCCCTACAAGGCGGGCGCTGCGCGCGGCGGTGGCGGCTATGCCATCACGAACTTCGACGGACCGGAAACGCGGCCGCAGGCCGAGCGCTGCGTGCTCGGCTTCTCGGGCTCGTTCGGGCCGGTGATGACCAACGGCATGTACAACAACACGATGCAGTTCGTGCAGTCGCCGACCTCTGTCGCCATCGAGGTGGAGATGATCCACGACGTGCGCATCATCCCGATCGTGAAGAGCCAGGCCGATGTGAAGTTCGGCAAGGTTCCGCGCTGGGGCGGAGAATCGGTCGGCTGGTATGAGGGCGACACGCTGGTGGTGGTGACCTCCAACGTCCACCCGAACCAGCGCGGCATGATCACGTCGGCGGGCAAGGTGACCGAGCGCTTCTCGCGCTGGAACGACAAGCAGATCCTCTACACGTTCGAAGTCGAGGATCCCTCGCTCTACAGCCAGGTGTGGAAGGGCGAGATGGCGCTGAACGAGTCCGAGCCGCTCTATGAATACGCCTGCCATGAAGGCAACCACGCAATGCCGGGCATTCTCGGCGGCGCGCGCAACCTGGAGCGTCAGGGCAAGGTGCCAGGCATGGGCCCTGGCATCACGGCGGGCCTGGTGCTGCCGCGCGACGAGACGGGCGGGGAAGGGTTCAACTAGAATCCGAGGTTAGCTGGAATTGCGAGGGGCGCGGCGAAAGCTGCGCCCTTTTGCTTTGGTGAACCGGCGGCGGTGCCGCCGCACGACGAGCCGCAGCGAGTGGCGAAACTCGCTAGCCCAAATCCGATCTGAATGACCTGCGCGCCTACGGGCGGGCAGTTCTTTGTGTTGCCTGCGCCGCGTGGCGACAGGCGTGAATTTCCATTTGCTCAAAAGGAGAAGCATCATGGCAGACATCCAATATGTTGCGGACTACGCAGCACTGACCGCCCTGACAGGCGGGACGGGGCTGACAAACGGCGGCGTCTACTTCACACGTTGCAGAGCCACAGCGGATGATGGCGGCGCCGGCGAGTGGCGCTACGACGCCACGTCCTCTGCGGCCGCCAATGGCGGCACGGTGCTCGCAATCAGCGGCGGCGGCGCAGGCAGGTTCTTCAGGCTCTGTGAGGGTCCAGATGTGTATCTTCAATGGTTCGCCACTGGCGATGGGTCAACGAATGACCGCGATGCCGTCGCCGCAGCTTGTGCTCTAGGCGCCAGAGTCATCGGCGACCAGTCCAAGATCTACTACATGTTCTCCGGCGTGGAGCCATCGGCCGGATGCGTGCTGGTCAATGGCCGGTTCAAGGCCAAGATGGGTTCGGGCGGATTCAATCGCACCAGTCCCGCTCTCGACACAACCAGCATCATGTTTCACTGGAACGATGTCGATGGAGGCGGCATCGAAAACTGCGAGTTCTTCGGCGATGGGGCGTCCGAGAAAATGCTGATGGCGTTGAGGGTCAATCTCGGCATGTCGGCAGCGCCATTTGCCTGCCGAGGCCACAACTATTTCCACGACATTGTGTCGTTCTGGCGTGGCGCAATCAATATTGTCTCTCTGGGCGCCGCCGGCTTCGAAAACCTTGGTGTTCTTTCCGGAAAGAACATTGGCACCTCACAGCCTGCGGATGGGGCTTACTGGTCAGGCGTCTCCTTCGTCCAGTGTACTTTCATCAGCGTCGATGAAGGTATCGACGCAAACGACTGGAGCGAGCGCGTCCATCTCGGGATTGTCGAGGGAACGAATGTCTGGAACACCGGCCAAGCATTTGCGTCTCATGGCGGTCAGGGCGATGTAGTCAACTTCGTCGGCGGCGGAACGCGGCAGCTCCGCGACTTCTCCTTCGCTGCAATCTACGCGGATGGGACGGACGAGCCGCTGGACTGTCTGGTCGAAGGGCTGAAGGGCGGGCTTATCGATGTGCGCAATTCTCGATTCTGCGCCGCGAAGTTCGCCCATGGCGCCCAGAACAACGTGATCGATCACGTCAATCTTCGAGGAGCTATTGCTGGGGCGGGCGTCGTCTTCGCCGGATCGGCCACAGCAGCACACGACACGGCGTACAATATCGTCAGATCGCTTACCGGTGAAGGAATTGGCGAGTACAAGCTGCTCACGGGAACCCTTGCCAGCGCTACATCAACATCTGCGGTGCTGCCCGTTGGAGCCAGCACATTCGACGACTTCTACCGGCCGGATCAAGCTTGCATACGGCTTCTGACTGGCACAGGAGCGGCGGCGACAACCGACGTGATGATCACTGATTATATCGCCGCCACGAGAACGATCACCGTGGCTTCGTGGCCGGCTGGAACCCCTTCCTCCGATACGGCGTTCGAGATCCTGCCGCTCCCGAATCGAGCCGCCGTTTCATTCCAGGGCGACAGTACACGCATCGTGACCAATAACGTTGTTGAAGGAATCGCGGTCAGGGATCTTGGCGCGCTCACCACGATTGTTCGGTCCAACGTCGCGACAGGGCGCGACAACCAGGCTTTCATCGCGCGCGATTTTGGCTACGTGACCGCACCCGTCCAGGAGGGGTACCCACAGTCTGTCAGGGTCCGGCTCTGCGAGCAGGACAAGCCGCTCGTTCGCGCTTACAGGACGGGGAGCAACCAGTCGATTAGCGACTCGACGGACACGACTGTGATTTTCAATGCGGCGACCATCGACAATCGAGGAGAACTGAATACCGCGACCGGGGTTTTTACCGCCACGATCCCTGGCCGATACACGGTGTCGGCCAATATTCGCTTCCCAAGCTTGAACAACACCGATGTGCCGTTGTTCGTTCGCATTCGGCAAAACGGCTCAACCGTCGCTGAAGCTCGCCAGTTCTGTGACACTGGACTTGCAACGATGGTGATCGACGACATCCTCGAGTTGAGCATTGGTGATTCCGTCGCCATCCAAGTGGAACAGCAGGACGGCATAAATCGCGATATCCTTGCCGGAAGCGACAAGACCTGGATGAATATTGAACTGATCTGCTGAGTTCGGCGATGATCGACGGTTTCTCAGGAACCGAATTGCACATGCGTCCCTGACAGTTTTGGGGGCGCGTTTCAGCACGGCGAAATGCTTCGCGACGCCGGACATTGATGCGAAGCTCATAGGAAAACCAATGACAATCGAGACCAAGATGAATGCGCCTTCGGGCGCAAACGCCGACGCGCGTGCGATCTCTCACGAGATGATGGCAGCGTTCGAGGCGATGAAGGCGGCGAATGATGCGCGGATCGAGGAGATCGAGAAGCGCGGGAGCGCTGATCCGCTGCTGGATGCGAAGTTGAAGAAGATCGAGGCTTCGCTCGACCGGCAGAGGACGGCGCTGGAGCGGCTGGCGCTGGAGCAGGCAAGGCCTGCGATCGGCGAGGATCCGCGCAAGGGCGATCCGGAGCACAAGTCGGCGTGGGGTTCGTACCTGCGCAAAGGCGATGACTCGGGGCTGGCGCGGCTCGACCTCAAGTCGCTGAACGTGGGCACGGAGGCGCAGGGTGGGTATGTGGCGCCGCCGGAGCTGGACCGGCTGATCGAGCAGAGGCTGACGGCGTCTTCGCCGATGCGGCAGATCGCTTCTGTGAGGCAGACGTCGGCGACGGTGTTCAAGAAGCCGGTGAGCATGGGGGCTGTCTCAGCCTGGGTGGACGAGAAGGACGATGCTCGCACTGAGACGACGGCGCCGACGCTGGAGCTTTTGTCCTTCCCGGCGGCGGAACTCTACGCAATGCCGGCGGCGACGCAGACGCTGCTCGATGACGCCTATGCCGATGTCGACGAGTGGCTGGCGGATGAATGCGAGGCGGCCTTTGCCGCGCAGGAATCGGCGGCGTTCGTGAGCGGCAATGGAACCGACAAGCCCAAGGGCTTTCTCGCCTATGACATGATCGCGGATGCGAGCCATGCTTGGAACAAGATCGGGTTCATCCTTTCCGGCGCGGCCGGGGCGTTCGCCTCGAGCAATCCGGCGGACAAGCTGATCGACCTGGTTTACGCGCTGAAGAGCCAGTTTCGGGCCAATGCACGCTTCGTGATGAACCGCCGCACGGTTTCGGCGGTGCGCAAGCTGAAGGATGGCGACGACAACTATCTCTGGCGTCCGGGGATGGCGGGAGAGGCGGCTAGCCTGCTCGGCTATCCGGTGACGGAGATCGAGGACATGCCGGACATCGCGGCCAACGCCTTCTCGATCGCGTTCGGCGATTTCCGGCGCGGCTATCTGATCGTGGATCGCCAGGGCGCGCGCGTGCTGCGCGATCCCTATTCGGCCAAGCCCTATGTGCTGTTCTACACCACCAAGCGCGTTGGCGGCGGCGTGCAGAACTTCGACGCGATCAAGGTCATGAAGTTCGCGGCGTCGTAAACGGCACGGTGGGAAGCTCGCCGCGTCGTAACGCGACGGGCCGCGGGTGATAGGTGACGGCGTGTGCCTGCTCATTGGGCAGAGGAGGAAAACTCGCCGTTACTTCACTCGACGCGCTGGCCGGGGCGGCTATAGCTGTCCCGGCCAGTCGTTGAGCGTGGGGAACAGTGCATGGGCGTGGCTTCGCCGGAATTGATGGCGCAAGCCTTCGCCGACCGCTTCAATGCAAAAGACATCAAGGGATTTTGCGCACTCTACGCAGAAGATGCCGTCTTTACTTATGACGGCGTCGAGAAGGCCGTGGGCCGCGCACAGATCGAGAGCGCGTTGGCGGGCTTCATGATGGCGGGGCTGCATTTCCGAGGAGAGTGTGTGGGTGTTCTCGTCTACGGCGATACCGCTCTGACTCGTTTCAAGTGGGAGATGCTGGACGCACAGGGCGGCGCGGTGTCTTCCGGCGTGTCGGCCGAGGTGCAGCGGCGCGGGGCCGACGGGCTCTGGCGGCTGATCATCGATGATACGGGTGGTGGAGCGAGGCGGTAGCTACCAGTAGCCCGCCATCAGTTCTTTCGCCCAATCCGGTTCACGCACTTCGCCTCGCGGGGCGAAGCCTTCCATCCAGGGTTTGAGATCGAGGACAGGCGTGCCGTCGATGGCGTCGAGGCCTTCGACGCGGACGGTGAAGCCTTTGACTTCGAGAATCTTGCAGACGGTGAGGCCGAGTCGGTTGGGGCGGTTCTTGGCGCGCTGGGCGAGATGCCGACGAGCGGCCAGTCTTCGCGCCCGCGCGGGCGGCGGGCGCCGAGATTGGGCTTGGCGGCTTCCTCGTGGTGGAACCAGTAGATCACCTCGACATGGCTGAATTGGTCGAGGCTAAGCAGGGCGTCGGGCGTGAACTGTTTGGAATCGAGTTCGATCGTGGTGGTTTCGGCGTCCCAGTTGTCGTCGACGGGGTCGGCCCGCGTGGTGCGCACGTGGCCGATGGGGGTGAGGGTGATCATGAGGAGGGTCCGGTCAGTGTTGTCAGCTCGCGCTGCATGTTGGCGCGGGCTTGTGAGGCGTAGGTGGCCTCGAACACGTCTGTGCGGAAGAGGCGCGGGCGGGCTGAAGCGGATTTAAGGAAGGCGGAGCGGCCGGCGCGGAAGGCGTCGTCGGGCGCGAAGGCGTATTCCTGGCGGACATTGGCGGCGTAGGCGTCGTAGACGGCGGGCGGGGCGCCGAGGATGGCGATGTCGGCATCGAGGAAATAATCGCCATCGCCGACGCTGGGGCCGTCCCAGTGGTTCTTGGTTATCAGGATGATGGTGCAGGTCTGTTCGATCAGTTCGGTGGGTGCGCCGAGGCGGATGAGGTGTTCGGCGGCCAGGTCAGAGCTGCGCTCTTCATTGTCGCGCGCCTGCGGGTCGTAGATCGCGTCGTGCCACCAGATGGCGAGGCGGGACGCTGAGCCGGGCGCGATATGCGGGGCGTGCTGCTGCATCAGGTCGAGCAGGGCGGTGAGATGGCTGAGGCCGTGATATCGGCGTTGAGGCTCGCTGTGGCGGGCTATGAGATCGTGGAAGATTGGGGCGGCTTCGGAAGCAGAAAGGTGAGCGGCGTCTTTTCGCCACTCGCTTTCGAGAATCGATGCCGGATCCGTCATCTCGCCAACTTAGACTGTTTCGCGCCGCTACGCGACGCGCTGCCGGGCAGGCGTCCGGCGGTCCCAGGTTAGCGCGGCGCCATGCGGATGCCGCCATCGAGGCGGACGCTTTCGCCGTTGAAGTAGCCGTTCTGGATCATCTGCAGGGCGAGAGAGGCGTATTCGGAAGGATCGCCGAGGCGTTTCGGGTTGAGAACGGTGGCGGACAGTGCGCTCTTCACATTATCGGCGAGGCCAGCGAGCAGGGGCGTGTTGAACAGGCCGGGCAGGATGGTGTTGACGCGGATGTTCTCGGTCGAGAGATCGCGCGCGACGGTCAGCGTCATGCCGACGATGCCGGCTTTCGAGGCTGCGTAGGCGGCCTGGCCGATCTGGCCATCCTGGGCGGCGACGGAGGCGGTGTTGACGACTGCGCCGCGGTCTCCGTCCGGCATCACGTCGAGCGTCATCATCCCGGCGGCGGATTTGGCGATGCAGCGAAACGTGCCGACGAGGTTGATCTGGATGATGCGGTTGAAGTGTTCGAGCGAGTGCGAGGTGATCTCGCCGGTTTCCTTCTTGCGGCCGGCGGTCTTGGCGGCGACGCCCGTGCCGGCGCAGTTGACGAGGATGCGCTCCTGCTCGTTGGCCTTGCGCGCGGCGGCAAAGCCCGCGTCGACCGAGGCTTCGTCGGTGACATTGACGTTGCAATAGACGGAGCCGGTCTCAGAGGCGAAGGCCGTGCCGAGTTTCTCGTTGAGGTCGAAGATCGCGACCTTCACGCCCTGGGCGCGCAGGGCCTTCACGGTCGCGCCGCCGAGGCCGGAGGCGCCGCCAGTGACGATGGCGGATACGGATGAGTCGAGTTTCATGGCGGGTGGCCTCCTAAGTGACGTGCGCGGCAAGTCATTAGAACGGCAATTTACGGCGGGATAGATGTGACGTGGCGGCATCCGCCTTCGCCAAGGCTTCGGCGCGACAAGGCTAACTTTTGCCCGAACGGAAAGGCGTTCCGGGCTCGGTGAGTTCGATGGTGATGCCGTTGGGATCCTGGACGAAGGCCTGGCGGCCGAAGCCGGAGGGGATTTCGCTCCAGCGATAGGGAACGCCGAGCCGGTCGAGCCGGGCCATGGCGGCGGCCAGATCCGGCACGGTGAAGGAGACGTGGTCGATCGCTCCCTCGGGATCGCGAGGCTGTGCGCGTTCCACAAGATGGATGACGGGCTGTGCGCCCGAATAGAGCCACGCGCCGGCAAAGCTGAATTCCGGGCGCGGGCCGACCTTGAGGCCGAGGACTTCGACGAAGAAGGCGATGGTTTCACTGAGCTTCGTCGTCGAGATGTTGGCGTGGTTCAGGCCAGTGATCATGGGCGAGCCTTTCAGGACCGCCCATGATCCTACAGCGAAGCAAGAAGGGCGGCTACCGTTCGAGGGTGAAGACGACTTCGAACAGGCCCGGGTTGGCTGTTCCGAGTTTTTGCGTGCGCTGCATGAAGCCGGCCGCGCTGAGGCGCTCGAACACGACCTTCATCGCATCGAGGCTATCGGTCTGGGCGTAGTTGGCGACCTTCGTTCCATCGAGGCTGCGGTGAAGGCTGGCAGAGCGCCAGCCGTTCGTTGCGCTGGAGAATTTTGCGGCCTCGGCGAGAATGCTGATCAGCGCCTGCTGGCTTTCGGGAGTTGTGGCGAAGACGTTGATCTGGGTGATCGTGCCGTCGGCCGCCTTGATGATGGGCATGGTGCGTCCTTCGTGTTGAGGCG
>DASYKO010000358.1:0-10246 GCA_035995285.1 Hyphomonadaceae bacterium
TTCCGTTGAAAAACTCAGTCCTGCTCAAGCGCAGAAATTCTCGCGTTTTCATTTTGAAGGGGAGGAGTGCTTCAAGAAGCCTCGCCGCTGGGTCTGTGCGCTGTCAGGGTGAGAATTCTGAAGCTATGCGCGATCCCCTCGAGTTGAAGATGCGCAACCCCGCTCCACGGTCAAAGGAATTTTGACCGAGACGCGCTGCGAGAGTTTTTCAACGGAATTGGCGAATAGCAGACCAAGCGCGTCGAAGGCGCAACGACCGGTCATGAGTTAAATTCGGTCGCTCGCGAATTGGCCGACGGCGTGCCCTTAAGGGTGGTGCCGAACTGGTTCCAAAATTCTCAAACGACGGGGCTCAGCGCAACCCCTGGTTGTGTTGGCCTATCACCGGGGACCCGTTCGATTGTCGGGACGGCTTTGATCATGTTCTCTTGCGCTGCGTAGTAGTCAGCGTCGTCGTTTCACCAATTCCTCGATATCGGCGCCAAGCGCTTTGGCGATTCGCTCCAGTACCAGCACCGAGGGATTGCGGCGGCCCCGCTCTACACCACTGAGATAGGTCTGGTGGACTTCGGCGCGGGCGGCGAGTTCCTCTTGCGACAGCTCTTTAGCCCGCCGCAGGCGCTGCACGTTCATGCCGATTCTCGTCCGCACATCCATAGAAAGGATGGCGTGCGGAACGCGCTGCGTTCACCATAGATTATAAGTCATAAAACGCTAAGCGCGTTTTCCGGATTCGTGTGTTGAAAGAGTTTGGAAGCAATCGCGTGAGCAGCTTGCTATATGACTTATAGTCTAAGATCGTCACGGGGGAGTTTCACGATGATGCTGGATTGCCTCACAAGGCGCACGGCGCTTCTTGTCCTCATTCTGTCTGACGAAGGGACGATTTCCCTAGCCGGGCTGATCTAGGAGTAGGGCGGCGTCCTCTCACCCTCGAAGGACTACATGTTCAAGTTTGTCACCAGTCTTCTCTGCGTTGTCTTCATTGTATGGTATGTCGTCCACAAGCTCAGCGAGGCAGCGGCGAGCGATGAGGCGCGCCGCAGGGAATTGGAAAGCATCAGGTGTGACACGGCAATTGACTGCATGGCCAAGGGCTTTGAAATCGGCCGCAGAAACTAGAGTGTGCGATGCGCGCTCCATGTCTCCTAGACGATGATGCTCGTGATCGCTTGAACCGCGATTGGCGAAATGGACGGCGACGTCGGCCCTCACCTAGGGCGGCGTGACGCGCTGCAACCAGTTTCCGAGTGCGGTGGAGATCGCTCTAAGCCGAGTTCAGTGCTGCGCTTCCTAGGAGCCGGCGCCGGCCGACGCAGGGTGCCCTGCGTAGGAAACTCCCTTGCTTCACTTGCGAAAGGTCAACGTGTCAAATCACTCCGACATAGGGAAACGGATGCCAAGCCCTGTCGCCTGCTTGCATAAGCGCTTGGCCGAACTCTACCCGGATCATGCGGCACCAAAACCCTTCGGGGTGATCTGCGACGTCAGGCTTGTAGTTGCCCCGGCCTCACTCGTCCGAGACTAGTTGGGACTACTAAGTGCGTCACAGGCGAGAACCGGCGCCGCGCGGCGAAATACGGAGTCATCCTTCTCGTGTTCTGGAAAAAACGTTCGCGATGATCGGTGTATTCGACGCTTTTTGCCATTTCACGTCGCAGGTGTCGCGCATCGGATGCGCCCGCCCGACTGACAGGAAATCTGATGACGGTTAGAACCCATCGCTTTCCTCATCAGGGTACGACGCATTGGGCTCCTAAAGTTGGCGCGCTGTTTTGTTCTACGCGTCCAACCTGGCGGACGTTTCACCCGGCCGCTCATCAAACTGCGAAGTCCCGTCGTCTTAAACGTCGCCTTCCGGTCGTACCAGTCATTAGCGCGAGCTGCCGCGATAGCCGCATATGGCCCTTTGCAGCCGTTGGATTGGGTCTACGAAGTGACGCCATTGGATGAGGCGCCGATGCTCAACTCTACGTGAAGGCCTTACAGTGCCGGCCGGCTGCCTGACGACCTGTTCGACAGAGCGCCGCGTGGTATGTTTCGCTTCGATCAATGGGAGGGACAGATGCGGACAGCAAACGGAACAGTGCGGGCTTTGCTCATTGCCGCGGCGCTCGCAGGCAGCGCGTCCGCGCAGGCGCCTCAGGCCGCAAAGCCCCCAACAGTCCAGCCGGCTGTGGACGGCATCCTGGCGGCGTTCAAGACCCACTCGCTGGTCGGCCTGGCCGACGCCCATGGCCTGGCGCAGGAGCAGGATTTCTATGCGGCCGTGATCCGCGATCCACGGTTCGCGCGAGATGTTGGCAATGTAGTGGTGGAGGGCCTGACCGCTCTGCACCAGGCGACTGCCGACCGTTATGTCAACGGAGAAGATGTGCCCTTCGTGGAACTCCGCAAGCTGTGGTTCGACAGCGTCGCCACGGTGAACACCAACACTGAGGTGATGTCAGACTCTCTCTCAGGCTCCCTCCTCTCCCAAATTCGGATCACCAACATGTCCCTGCCGCCGGCGCAGCGGATCAAGGTCTGGCTGGGCGAGCCGCCGTCGGACTGGACCAAGATCAACACCCCCGCCGACTTCGCCGCGATCGGGGCTCAGCGCGACCGCCACGGGTCAGACGTGATCAATCAGAACATCATGACCAAGGGGAAGAAGGCCCTCGTCATCTATGGCGGCGCTCACTTCGACCGGCCCCCGCCGTTGACCCGCAAGACGCCCTTCATGGCAGAGTCGGAGGCGATGGTCCGCCGCTACTTCACTGGGGTGGCGCAGGGTGCTCCCAGCTACGACGATCTTACCCCGACCCGCGCCGGGTTTGTCCGCAATGACCTTGCGCGCTTGAAGACCTCGTTCGCGGCGTACGGGGAAATCCGGAAGATCGAGTTCGTCGGCGGCCAGGGGCGCAGCGACACCTTCATCATCACTTTCGCCAACGATGCGGCGCGGGTGGTCCAACGCTACGATGCGTCCGGCAAGATTGAGACCACGACGCGAGAGCCTATCAATGCAGCCAACGATCGGGTCAACATCTTCACGGGTGTGGAGCACCTCTATCCCGGCGCTTTCTACATCGTCTCGCCCTACACCGGACATGTTAGTGACGAATGCAGCATGGCAGCTGAGCAGGCCTTCAAGGCATATCCAGTTCCCGCGCTCATCACCGACCTGAAGGGAAGCACAATCGAGCAGGAAGTCGACCGGCCGGGATGCCGGCCCGACCGTCGCTGGGCCGACACGACCTTCAGCCACGCCGTGCTGTATCTGGGACCGTCGGCGAGCCTGACGGAGTCGCCCGGTTTTCGCGACCCCTTCCTTGTCGGCGACCCTGAACTTGCACGGCGGCAGCAGATCAGGGGTCGCACCGCGTCGCCACCTGTCGGCTATACCCCTGTCTCGCCGCTCAGGTTTACAGCGCCGGCGCCGGCGCCGCCCACCGAGGCTGCACGGCAGGTGGCCTTCACAGCCAACGACAAGAATGCCGATGGGCGGCTCGACAAGTTCGAGTTCTAAGCGTCGATACGCGACCAGACATTGTCCGCGTGACTTTCGCGCCATTTGGGCCTCATCGCAGCGTACCAGTCCTTCGACGCTGAGTGAAAGTTTGCCTTCTGAGCGACGAGAACGGCGCTTCGCGTGGCGCGCTTCTTCTGCTGTTTCTCGAAAGCCGGATCACGACCTTCATCAAGGGCGTCGCGCGCTTCCTTGCGAAGCCGGCGCGCGTCGCCCAGCTTCGTTGCCGGGAAGCGCCCGAAGGTCATCAAGCGCTCGCGGCCTTCGATGACGTACTTCATTCGGAAGATGCGTTTGCCGCTAGTTGGCACATGGACGAACAGGCCGTCGCCGTCATGCACCTTGTACGGTTTGGCGCGCGGGCGAAGCGCTCGAATCTGGACGTCGTTCAGAGACACGAAATCATACCCCATTTCCGTACCCCACATTTCGCGGGGTGCTTGGGCGCTTCGTTTCGCGCCACGAGCGAAAAGCATCGCAAAAGGTGTGCCAGATCAGGCCTTTGGGCCTGAAGCCACTCCGTGCGGGTTCGCGGGATAGGGGTACTGGCTCCCTGAGCTGGACTCGAACCAGCGACCATTCGATTAACAGTCGAATGCTCTACCAACTGAGCTATCAGGGAGCACGGTTGGGAGGCGGCGGTATAGCCTCCGCGGGTTAGCCATTCAATACCGAAGCGCGGTCGGGCGCCGGATTGTCGGGGCTAAGGTTCGGTTAGGGCTGAAAAGCCTGCAAACCCAAAGCAGAGCGGGCTCGCCCAACGCAAAAGAAGAGGGCGGGAGCCAGAGGCTCCCGCAAAGGCGTTTGGGTGATGGTGGGGTGTCTTCAAGGGAAGACAGGGGAAAGATGCCCCCGTTCGGTAAACGAGTGGTTAACGCTAACGAGGCGTTTCGAATTTCGGGATTCACGCCCGCACTGGGCTGTGGAGAAGTTCCCATTGAAGGGATTTGGAGGCCTCGCCCGGAATCGAACCGGGGTGCAAGGATTTGCAGTCCTCTGCGTCACCACTCCGCCACGAGGCCTCATTCCGGCAGCCGCTGGCGGGGCGACGACCGTTTAGTCAAAGTCCGGCTTGCGCCGGTTGGGCGCGTTGCGCCGGTTGGTCCGTATGCTAAGAGCCGGAGCCGCACAAGAGCCCGACTCTGCCGGGCTTTCGTGAAGATTTCCGGAGGAACTTCGCCTTGGACAGCCACGCCCTGCGCACCGCCATGGTCGACAGCCAGGTTCGCGTCAACGACGTGACCGACCGCCGCCTGATCTCGGCGATGGGGCAGGTGGCGCGCGAGGCCTTCCTGCCTGAGGGCAAGGCGTCGATGGCCTATGCCGACATGGCGGTCGAGACAGGTCCGGGCCGCTGGATGCTGGCGGCGCGTGATTTCTCGAAACTGGTGCAGATCGCGTCGATCCTGGACACGGACAAGGTCCTGGATATCGCACCCGGCGCTGGCTATTCGACGGCCGTGCTGAGCCAGTGCGCCGCCTCAGTGGTGGCCCTTGAGGCTGACGAGGCGGCTGCCTCCACGCTGCGCGCCAACCTCGCCAAGGCGGGTGCTGCGAACGTTGAGGTCATCTCCGGCGCGCTGAAGGCTGGCGCTGCGGCCAAGGGGGCGTTCGACGTGATCATCGTGAATGGCCAGGTCGAGGAAATCCCGAAGGCCTGGCTGGACCAGCTGGCCGAGGGCGGCCGGCTGGTGGCGCCGGTGGCCGAGGGCGGCATGCGCCGCGCCCGGGTCTATACCCGCACCGGCGACAAGACGGCGTTCCGCACGCCGTTCGACTGCCAGGCGCCGGCTCTGCCGGGCTTCGAGCGCGCGGCCGAATTCCGGCTGTAAGGACCACCGTTTTTCGCTTTCCGGCTGAATCCAGTGGCGGCGGCTTTGCCGCGCTGGGCTTTGTGGCGACGTTAACTCGCCATCCCTATCTTTCCCGATGTAACGCTGATTGCCGGGCCGGAGCCTGCCATGAGACTGCCCATGAAGCGCATTGTGGCCGCGATGCTGCTGGCATCTGTTTCGGCCCCTGCGTTTGCGCAAGCCAGCCAGGACACGCTCGGGGAGGCGGTGGCCTCCGCGATCGGCAACAACCCGCAGCTGATGGCCCAGCGCTCGACGCGCGCCGTGGCCGACGAACAGCTGGCGCAGGCGAGGGCCGGCACGCTGCCGAGCCTCAATTTCACCGGCAGCTATGGTACGCAGGATCTCACCATCGGGCGCACCTTCAACACGCCGGCGGGGACGTTCCCGCTAGATGGCCAGCAGGACAAGGCGCAGGCCGGGCTCGAGGCGCGCCAGTCGATCTGGTCGGGCGGCACGCTGACGGCGAAGAAGAAACAGGCGCAGGCCGGCGTCACGGCTGCCGAGGCTCAGCTGCGAGGCGTGGAGCAAGATGTGATCCTCTCCGTCGTGACGGCCTATGTGGATGTGCGCCGCGGAGAACAGGAAGTTCGCATCCGCGAGACCAATGTGGATTCGCTGCGCACACAGGTGCGTGCGGCCAAGGACCGGTTCCAGGCCGGCGAGGTCACGCGCACCGATGTGGCGCAGGCTGAATCGCAGGAAGCCGCATCCGAAGGCCAGCTCGCACAGGCGCGGGCAGGGCTTGCAGCAGCGCGCGCGAGCTATCAGCGCATTGTCGGGCGGCCAGCCGTGCAGCTCGCCGATCCGCCGGCGACGCCGCTTCTGCCCGCCACGCTGGATGAAGCGCTGAGCGCAGCGCAGGCGGACAATCCGGATCTCGCGACAGCGCGCGCGCAGGAAATCGCAGCGCAGAAGGGCATCGATGTCGCCAAGGGCGACCTGATGCCGAAGCTCGACATTATCGGGAATGCAGGCGGCACGGATACCATCGTGGACCAGACCTATCGCGACACCAGTGTCGGGCTCACGGCTCAGATCCGCATTCCGCTTTACGAGGGCGGGTTGCTGTCGTCCAAGACGCGCCAGTCGCGGCTGGAGGCAGACCGCGCGCGCTATAACCGGATGGCCATCGAGCGCCAGGCGACGGCGGATACGACGACGGCGTGGCACAATCTGATTGCGGCCCGCGAAGCCATTACCGCTTCTCAGTCGCGGGTCACCGCCGCGGAAGTGGCGATGGAGGGGGTAACCCAGGAACTTGCCGTCGGCACGCGGATCACGCTCGACGTGCTGGACCAGGAAAGGGAGTTGCTTGCGGCCCAGCTGGCGCAGGTGGACAGCGAGCGGGCGGCCTATCTGGCCGCGCACCAGCTCCTGGCTGCGACAGGACGTCTTAAGGCGGACGCCATCGGCAAGTGAGCCGTTAACGGTTTTCACACCATAGCCCTGTCTATTCATTAATGCTGGGCGCAGGGGGATTCGAATCCCCTTTTTCGACGTCCAAGCGAGATTGAACGAGGACGGCCATGTCTGCGGAATCAGCTCAACGCGAGCCGACCATGGAGGAGATTCTGGCGTCGATCCGCCGGATCATCTCCGAAGAAGACAAGCCCGGTGACGCCGGCGGCGAAGTGCTTGATCTCAAGCCGCCTCCGGCCCCCGTCGCCGAGGTGAAGGCCCCCATCGTTGCGCCCCAGCCGGCGCCGAAGCCCATTCCCGAGGCGCCGAAGCCCGCGCCGGTCGCCGCAGCGCCGCCGCCCGCCCCTGCCGTTTTCGAAGAGCCGGAAGAAATCGTTCCCTCGCGTCCGCTCGATGACGAGCTGATGATCGTCGAACGCGATGACGAGCCGGCGCCTGCGCCGATGCCGGCCCCCGTCGCCGCCGCGCCGAGACACGCGCCGCAGCCGGAATGGAACCCGCCCCCGCAACAGCCCTCGCGCCCGCTGGTCAGCGATCCGGTCGCCAGCCAGACGTCGAACGCGCTCGGCCGCCTCATGGGCTCCATGATCACCAATTCGGGCAACACGCTGGACGACGTCGTCCGCGAGCTGCTCAAGCCGCTTCTGAAGGAATGGCTCGACGTGAACCTTCCTTCGCTCGTCGAAGCCGAAGTTGCAAAGGAGATCGACCGCATCCGCCGCATGTCCCGCTAGGGACCAGGCACAGGCCGCACAGGCGGCATCAAAAGCACGCACTGACCCTCCGGACTTGAACTACGGACCATGCAATCACAGGGCGCACCGCAAGGTGCGCCTTTTGTGTTTCCGGGCTCAGCCCACCACGCTCACGCGCCCATCCCTGATCACCAGCTCCATCCGCTCGCAGTTCGCGAACGGCCGCCGGATTTCCCGGTCGTGGAACACCGCCATGGCGGTGCGCGGATCCATGTCGGGTGTCTCTGCCATCAGCTTGCTCGCCAGCATGAACTGGCCGTGGGTGAACACCGCGACCAGCTCTTCCCGCACTTCAGCCAGATCATCGAGGAATGTCCGCGCCCGCTGCAGCAGGTTGAGGAAGCTCTCCGCGCCCTCGCCATCGACATAGGCCGGATCACCCTTGGCCCAGAACACGTCGATCCGCGGCTTGCGCTCCACCCACGACGTGCCCACGCACGAGGCGGGGTTGAGGTAGGTGAATTCCTGGATCGGCCAGACTTCGTAGAGCGCCTCCGGGAACTTCGCCCGCAACGGCCGCGCCGTATCCAGCGCCCGGCGATAGGGGGAGGAGATGATCCGCCCCGGCGCCTCCACAATCGACAACGCCAGCTTCTCCGCCGCAGCCAGCCCCGCTTCCGTCAGCGGAATCCCAGCCGGGTCCGCCGTGCGCCCGCCCGCATTGGCGAGGCTCTGGGCGTGGCGGTAGACCCACACTCTGCGCGCGTTTGCGGCCATCACCGTTCCATTCCGTCATTTACGCGGGATGACAACCCCGCCGCCCCGCGTTATCCGCTGAACCATGATCGAGCAGCGTTTTGACCCCGCCTCCGCCGAGCCCCGGATCTATGCCGAATGGGAGAAATCCGGCGCGTTCAAGCCCACCGGCAATGGCGAGCCCTATTCGATCGTGATCCCGCCGCCGAACGTCACCGGCGTCTTGCACATGGGCCATGCGCTCAACAACACGCTGCAGGACATTCTGGTGCGCTATCACCGCATGCTGGGCCGCCGCGTCCTGTGGCAGCCGGGCACCGACCATGCCGGCATCGCCACGCAGATGGTGGTGGAGCGAGAGCTCGCCAAGTCCGGCAATCTCGGCCGCCGCGAACTCGGCCGTGAGAAATTCCTCGAGCGCGTCTGGGCGTGGAAGGAACAATCCGGCGGCCAGATCACGCAACAGCTCAAACGCCTCGGCGCGAGCTGCGACTGGAGCCGCGAACGCTTCACCCTCGACAAGGGCCTCAACGAGGCCGTCACCAAAGTCTTCGTCGAGCTCTACCAGGAAGGCCTCATCTATCGCGACAAGCGGCTGGTGAACTGGGACCCGCAATTCCAGACGGCCGTCTCCGACCTCGAAGTCGAGACGCGCGAAGTGAAGGGCCATTTCTGGCACTTCCGTTATCCGCTGGCCGACGGCTCAACCTACAAATTCCCGATTGCCTTCGACGAAGAGGGCAAGCCCACGACATGGGAAGATCGCAACTACATCGTCGTCGCCACCACGCGCCCGGAGACGATGCTGGGCGACACCGCCGTCGCCGTGAATCCGTCGGACGAGCGCTATGCCGGCATCGTCGGCAAGCAGGTGAAGCTGCCGCTGGTCGGCCGGCTGATCCCGATCGTGGCGGACGAATACGCCGATCCGACCAAGGGCACGGGTGCGGTGAAGATCACGCCGGCGCACGACTTCAACGACTACCAGGTCGGCAAACGGCACAAGCTGCCGATGATCAACATCTTCACCGATGACGCCAACATCAACTTCAATGCGCCCAAGGCCTATCAAGGCCTTGAGCGGTTTGCTGCGCGCAGAAAGGTTGTGGCGGATATCGAGGCCGAGGGTCTGCTCCACGCTATCGAGGATACGGTGATCCAGCAGCCCTTCGGTGATCGCAGCCAAGTCGTCATCGAGCCGTACCTGACCGACCAGTGGTATGTGGACGCCAAGACGCTGGCGCAGCCGGCTATCGCTGCTGTCGAGAAGGGCGAGACGAAATTCGTCCCCGAGAACTGGACGAAGACCTACTACGAATGGATGCGCAACATCGAGCCCTGGTGCGTGAGCCGCCAGCTCTGGTGGGGACACCAGATTCCGGCTTGGTACGGGCCGAGGTTGGCCAGCGACCCGGACTTCTGGAGTCCAGATAACGGGTTGAAATACTTTGTGGGAAGGGACGAGGCTGAGGTCGAAGCCGAAGCTCGTGAATACTACAAGCGTGACGTTTTGTTCTGTCACGACGACAACCGAGCAAAATGGGCCGAGCTGGTTCAACGGTTTGAATCGACGCAAGACATCAGGCGCAATCCCGAACTGATCGCGACTGCGAAGAAGAACGATATTCCGTTCGAACGCGAAGATATGGTTGCGCCGTTGTTGCGCGATCCTGATGTGCTCGACACGTGGTTCTCTTCAGCTCTCTGGCCGTTCTCGACTATGGGCTGGCCTGGTGATCAGGATCCGGCGCTGAAGGAGTTTTATCCGGGTGCCGTTCTGGTCACGGCGTTCGACATCATCTTCTTCTGGGTCGCGCGGATGATGATGCAGGGCCTGCATTTCATGAAGGACAGTAACGGCAATCCGCAAGTGCCGTTCAAGGACGTCTACATGCACGCGCTGGTCCGCGACGAGAAGGGCCAGAAGATGTCGAAGTCCAAGGGCAACACCATGGACCCGCTCGACATCATCGACGGCGTCGATCTCGAAACGCTGGTCGGCAAGCGCA
>DASYKO010000359.1:0-10558 GCA_035995285.1 Hyphomonadaceae bacterium
GTTCCCCGCGCAGGCGGGGATCCAGGGGCTCCGAATACGGACGGTTGGTGTGGCGATAGGGCTCCGGGTGATGAAGGTGCGTGTGGCCCCTGGATCCCCGCCTGCGCGGGGAACGCGGACCCGAAGGTCCGCTTCCAGGAACGGTTGCTTGCGCCCACCTGCTCTCCGCCCTGCGGGGAAGGACCCCGCGGCGAGGCTCGCCATCGCTGGCGGTGCTCACTCCGTCATTGGGAGACGATCTCGCCCCTGATCAAGGTGCGAAGTCCCTCCCGCAGGACGGAGAGTCAGGTGGGGCTAGAGTTTACCGCACGACCTTCAGGCGGCGGGGCGATTTGCGGCCAGCGCGGCGCGCAGGAGCTGCGACGCGCTTTTCGACGACCGAGTACATCGAGGTCCAGGGCTGGTCTTCGACGGCGATATTCTCCGTCTCGCCGAAGCCGTTGAACCGCGTCTGCATGGCGACGCCGTAAGCGCCGAGCATGCCGAACTCGATATAGTCGCCCTCGCGGATGTCAGCCGGAAGAACAAAGGGTCCTTCCATCGCATCCATCGAGTCGCAGGTCGGGCCATAGAGCTTGAAGCCCTGATCGCCGCCTTCGAACGCGCCATCCGGACGGTGGGCCTTCACGGGGAAGGGCCACTTGCAGTGGGCGGCGTCGAACAGGTTGCCATAGCTGCCATCGTTGATGTGCAGCGCGCCGTCCTTCACCAGCTCGACGCGGGCGAGGATGGAGGTGGATTCAGCAACCAGAGCGCGGCCGGGTTCGCACCACAGCCTGGCGTTCATGGCGACCGGCATCTGCTCGAACACCTCCTTGATGACCTTGACGTAGAGCTCAAGGTCCGGAGGCGTCATGCCCGGGTAGGCGGACGGGAAACCGCCGCCGACATCGACCACGTCGAGGATGACGCCCGCTTCGCGGATGATTCCGGAAGCAAGCTCCATCGCATCGCGATAGGCCGAGGGGTTCATGCATTGCGAGCCGACGTGGAAGCTGACGCCGAGATTGTCGGCGTAAACGCGCGCTTTCCTGAGCAGGGCGGGCGCGTTCTCTTCCGAGACGCCGAACTTGTTCGACAGCTGGTAGGCCGCATCCTGGTTGGACACTGCGAGGCGCACGACAAGCGTGAGATCGTCGGCGCGGCGGGTGGCCGCGACGATCTTCTCGAGCTCGGCTTCGCAATCCAGCGAGAACACGCGCACGCCGTGCTCGAAGTACGCACGCTCGATGGCGAGGCGCGACTTCACGGGGTGCATGAAAGCCATCTTCGCGTCGGCATAGCGCGACGCGATCAGCTTGATCTCGTTTTCCGAGGCGACATCGAACCAGCGGAGGCCGGCAGCATAGACGCGGTCAAGCGCCCACGGCGAAGGGTTCGCCTTTACTGCGTAGAGGACTTCGCCTGGAAAGTTATCCCTGAACCATGTGGCGGCTACCGACACCCGTTCCGGACGCACGCATGCGACCGGCACTTCTGGGAGTCGTTCCCGGACCAGGTCCAGGGGCGTATGGAACGTGAGCAATTCACGTACACCCCTGCTAGATTGTTGAACCCAATCCGGCGTTAGTACGGGCCTTCAACTCGTTAAGTCTGCCTCTCAACCCGCACACGTCATCCAAACCCCACCTCTTCCGAGGAGCTCCTCTTTTTGAGGAGCGGGTCTCTTTCAGTGGAGACCCTTGGGCAGTTTAGACGCCACGTGGAATCAAGGCGCAGAGCCTCGAGCCGATGTCCGCCGGCGCGATGAGATATAGGGAATAACCGAGTCGGTGTAAACAAAATCTTGCGGGCGGTCAGAGGGTTGCTCGCTATTACTAGAAACTTCCGCTGAGGCGCCGCGACGAGGAATTGTGACGACGCGCGAAGAGTAATTGTGACGGCGCAGGCGAGCGACGCGCTCAGATTTTCTCACAGGCCGCGAAGGCCGATAAAATAGGCATAAGTGGTTCCTCGAGGTCGGCGACGAGGAGCGCGTGATAGCGGCGAGCCGCGCGGAGATTGTGTTGCCGATGTGGCTGGTGAGCTGGCCGCTGGCGAGCGCTCCCGTTTCCGACGAGGCGGCTATGTTGCTCGCCGTTCACCTTTCTCGCAAAAATGTCGCACGCCTTGGAGGCGTCCTTTCGGCGCCGCGCTGAGAAATGATTCGCCAGATGGCTCTGGCGGAGAGTCGTCTCGCTCGGCGCGAACCTCGCGCGGCCGACCGGCGATCCGGCGCCGCACGCCGAGGTGACGGCGATGCAGCTCGCGTTGCTGGCGAGAGCCACGCTGTTTACCTCTTGTGAACCTTGCATCATGCGGCTCGGCGCTTTTCCATTGCGTTGAAATGGCTTGTTTGCGAGGCTTCGCCCCAGTCGAGTGGGGGTCTGCATGTTTCGCACGGTGGTGGGTTTTGGGTTCGCGTTGGCGCTCGGCGCCAGCCCGGCATTTGGCCAAGGCGCCGCCAGCTTCATCGACAAGGTGGACATAAGATCGGCGAGGATCGCGCCTGGCGGCGGCGAGGTTGCCTTCATCCGCCGCAGCGAAGGCGCTCAGCAGGTGCTGGTGCTCAATCTGGCGAACCAGCAGCTGCGGCAGCTGCAGGCGGCCAAGGAGAGCGACAAGGTCGATCTCGACTGGGTGAGCTGGAAGGGCGACGGCCGCGTCGTGATCGGCGCCACGGCCGAGATTGTTGCGAAGGCGCGCCCGGCAACCGGCTCGCATGTTCTTAAGGCGGAGGACGAAACCTACCGTATTTCCCGGGTTTTTTCGATGACAGCGGACGGAGGCAACCTGGTGCAGATGTTCCAGGGGAAGATGTCCGAGCTCGCCTGGGGCGTCGGTTCGACGGGCATGCTGGATGAGTTGCCGAGCCAGGCCGGGAAGGTCCTGATCGCCGCGGTCGACAATTCCGGGGTCGGCGCGTGGAGTGCTGACGTCGCAAGCGGCAAGGTCGAGCGTGTCGCCGATGGCAGCTGGGAGACGTCTCGGTATGTGACGGACGGCTCGGGCTATCCGGTCATGCGATTCGACGAGACGGAGGATGTCGAGCGCATCTTCCGCCGGGCCTCCGGCGCCAGCGATTGGATACCTGCAGGGGAAGTGCGCAAATGGATCCTGAAGGGCTCTCCCGACTTCATACCCGTGGGCCCCGGCCCAGGCGCCAATAAGGTCTACGTTCTGGTGCGCACCGGGGAGCAGGCGCACGCGGCGCTTCACCTGTACGACGCCTCGACCGGGGAGTTTGGCGCACCGCTCTTCATCGGCGCACAGGGCGATGCGGTGCAGCCCTGGATCCATCCCGGAACCCGGGAGCTGATCGCGACCTGCGAGTTTGCAGCGCGCCTCGCGTGCAGGACCATCGATCCCAAGCTGCAGAAGTATGTGAATGCGCTCGACCAGTTTTTCGACAAGAAGGCGACAGGCGAACTGATCGACATGTCAGCTGACGCCAAAAAGTGGCTCCTCCACGTCAGTGCGCCCGAAGAAGGAGAGGGCCTCTACCTGTTCGACGTCGCCACGGCGCACATGGAGCCGCTGGTTGATGCATATCCGAAGCTCGACAAGACCAGCCTGTCGCCGACCGAAGTGGTCAACTACGCCGCGCGGGATGGGACCAGCCTTTGGGCCTATGTGACGGCGAAGCCGGGCAGCGGGCGCAGGCCAATGGTCGTCATGCCCCACGGCGGACCGGAAGCCCGCGACGACTATGGGTTCGACGCGTTCGCCCAGTTTCTGGCCGCCCAGGGTTACGTAGTCGTTCAGCCGAACTTTCGCGGCTCCGCTGGTTCGGGCGGCGCCTTTACGCAGGCCGGGCGGGGCCAGTGGGGCAAGCTGATGCAGGATGATGTCAGCGACGCCGTAAAGCACATGGTGGACGCCGGCGTCGCGGACGCCAAGCGCGTGTGTATCGTCGGCGCATCCTATGGCGGTTATGCTGCGCTCGCCGGCGTCGCGCTGACGCCGGAGCTCTATCGCTGCGCGGTGTCGATCGCGGGCGTGTCTGATCTTGGGGAAATGCTGAAAGCGGAAAGATTCGAAAACGGCCGCAACTCCAACGTTTTCAACTACTGGCGCTATTCCATCGGCGATCCTGACAAGGACCGCGACGCGCTGCAGGCGGTCTCGCCGCGCAGGCTCGCCGCCAAGATCACGGCGCCGGTGCTTCTGGTCCATGGCCAGGACGATGAGACCGTGCCGATCCGCCAGTCCGAAATCATGCAGGACGCGCTGAAGGCGGCGGGACATCCGGCCAGGCTGGTCCGCGTTCCCAAGGCCGATCACTATTGGGACCACTGGAAGCGGGATGACGTGGTGAAGCTGTACGAAGAAACCGCCGCCTTCTTGAAGCAGAACCTGAACTAGCTAGAGCTTACATCGCCGGCGCAGACGTCGGCGCTTGGGAGCGCGCGCATGGTGACCTCGGCGGAGATCCGGCTGCCTGACTGGCTTAGCGGCTGGCCGCTGCCCGCGGCGCCCGTCTCCGACGAGACGGCGATGGTGCTTGCCGTTCAGCTGTCTCGCGAAAATGTGGCGCGGCGCGGAGGCGGCCCGTTCGGTGCGGTGCTGAGAGATGATTCGTCGGGAGAGATCGTCAGTGTCGGCGTGAACCTCGTGTCATCGACGGGCAATCCGGTGCTGCATGCAGAGGTGACGGCGCTGCAGTTGGCGCAGCTGGGAGAGCAGCCGCCAGACAGCAAAGGTAATGCGCAGCTGGTGAGAGCAACGCTGTTTACCTCGTGTGAGCCCTGCATCATGTGCCTCGGCGCCTCGCACTGGGCGGGCCTCCACCGGATCGTCTGCGCGGCGCACCGGGAAGATGCCGAGAGCGTCGGCTTCAACGAGGGCGAAGGGTGCGACCAGCTCCGGGCGGGGATGACGGCGCGCGGGGTGCGCTATGAGCGCGGGCTGATGCGGGCGGAGGCGGCGGCGGTGCTGCGGGAGTATGCGAGCGGGGGCGGGCGGATCTATGGGCCTGCTTCCTGAGGGTCATTCCTTCTCTTCCTTGCACTTTCCCGCGATTATTATTGCTTCCCGATAAGTGGCTTCTAGAGTGCGGCCAGTGACGGCGGGGCGGGCGCGGATCGCGCTGCAGGTCCTGGCTTCAAAGGGGTGATCCATGACCACGCAGATTTCGAGAACGGCCGTTTCCGTGCTGGCGCTGGCCGCAGCGCTGGGGCTGGCGTCATGCACGACCGAAAATGTCGCCGCGGCGACTGATGCGGGCAAGATCACGACTGTCTTCACTGCGCCGCCAGCCGAAGCGCGGCCGGCGCCTGCGCCACAGGCGGCAGAGGCGGCGCCGGCGAAGTCGGCGCTGGTGCAGCAGCTGTCGGCGATGAAGCTCGACATTCCCTATACGAAGTACGTCCTCAAGAACGGGCTGACCTTACTGGTCAACGAGGATCACAAGACGCCGACCGTCTATTTCAACATCTGGTATCACGTGGCGTCCAAGAACGAGCCGGAGCGGCGCACGGGCTTCGCCCACCTGTTCGAGCACATCATGTACCAGGGCTCGCAGCACTGGGACGACGACTTCTTCAAGGCGACGCAGAAGATCGGAGCGAGCAACCAGAACGGCTCGACCTCGTCCGACCGCACCAACTATTACCAGTCGGTGCCGAAGGAATCTCTGGAGTCGATCCTGTGGCTGGAATCTGACCGCATGGGCTTTCTCCTGCCGACGCTGACCAAGGCCAAGCTCGATGAGCAGCGCGGCGTGGTGCAGAACGAGAAGCGGCAGGGCGACAACCAGCCCTATGGCCTGGTGCAGTACCGCATCTCCGATGCGATCTATCCCAAGGGGCATCCGTACGCGCACTCCGTCATCGGTTCGATGGACGATCTCGATGCGGCGAGCCTGGAGGATGTGAAGGACTGGTTCCGCACCTGGTACGGGCCTTCGAATGCTGTGGTGGTGCTGTCGGGCGACATCACGGCGGAAGAGGCGAAGGCCAAGGTCGAGAAGTATTTCGGCGAGATCCCGTCGGGGCCGCCGGTGGCGCATCCCAAGGCGTGGGTGGCCAAGCGCTCCGGAGCGCAGCGGGAGGAGATGTTCGACCGCGTAGCGTCTCCGCGTATCTACAAAGTGTGGAACGTGCCGGAGTTCAACCATCCCGAGGGCGAGCTGCTGGATGTGGCGGCCTATGCGCTTGGTGGCGATAAGAATGCGCGGCTGACCAAGCGGCTGGTGCATGACGAGCAGGTCGCGACTTCGGTCGGCGTCGGCAATGGGCAGTCGGAGATCGCCGGCCGGTTCCAGATCACGGTCACGGCCAAGCCGGATGCGGACCTTGCCCATATCGAGCAGGTGATCGACGAGGAGATGGCGAAGTTCTTCCAGACCGGGCCGACGGCGGCGGAGCTGGAAAAGGTGCAGGTGCAGAACATCGCCGGCATCGTCTCGCAGACCGAGCGGACATCGAGCAAGGCGCAGCTGCTGGCGACGTGGGAGACTTTCACGGGCGATGCTGCCGGGTGGAAGACATCGCTCAAGCGGATCGAGGACGCGACGCCGCAGGCGGTGGCAGCCTCGGCGCGGAAATGGCTGTCCGATGGGAGTTACACTCTGGTGGTGAAGCCTTTCGGCAATCCCACGACCGGTGCGGGCGCCGAGCGCAAGGCGATGGGTCTGCCGGCTGCCGGCGATGTGGCGGCGGTCAACTTCCCGGCGTTCAAGAAGGCGACGCTGTCCAATGGGATGAAGCTGCTGCTCGCCGAGCGGCATGACACGCCGCAGGTGTCGGTGAGCCTGTCGGTGGATTCCGGTTATGCGACGGACTTTGCTTCCACCAAGGAGGGCGTTGCGGCACTGACGGGCAACCTGCTCGATGAGGGCACGGCCTCGCGCACGGGATTGCAGATCGCGGAGGAGCTCGATCGGCTCGGCGCATCGCTAAGCACGTTCGGCGGGGGAGAGACGTCGTCTGTCTCTTTCAGCGCGCTGACGCCGACGGTGGATCAGGTAATGGGCATCTGGGCGGATGTGCTGCGCAATCCGTCCTTCACAGATGCGGACTTCAAGCGGCTGCAGGGGCAGCAGCTTCAGGCGACGCGCCAGGCGCAGCTTGAGCCCAACGCCATCTCGAACCGGGTGATGAACAAGGTCATGTGGGGGGACAACCACCCCTATGGCCGCTCGGCCACGCCGGAAACGGTGGCGTCGATCACGAAGGCCGACGTGGCCGATTTCTACAAGCGCTGGTACGGCCCGAACAACGCGACGATCGTCGTGGTCGGCGACACCACGCTGGAGGCGATCACGCCCAAGCTGGAAGCGGCGCTGCGCGGCTGGGGAAATGCCCCGGGCAAGCGGGCTGAGGTGGCAGTGGTGAAACGTCCGGCCAAATCACAGGTCTACATCATCGACCGTCCGGGAGCGGTGCAGACCGTGATCACGGTGGCGACGCCGCAGGGCAAGCGCGATTACCGCGAGGACCAGAAGTATGCCGCGTTCAATTCGCTGTTTGGCGGCGCTTTCACCTCCCGCATCAACATGAACCTGCGCGAGGACAAGGGCTGGAGCTATGGCGCGCGGACGACGGTGTCGGCCGGGCTGAACCAGCGGGTGTTCTCGCTCAATGCGCCAGTGCAGACGGATGCGACCAAGGGGGCGCTGGGTGAGATCCGGAAAGAGCTCACCAACGTGGTCGGGTCCAAGCCGGTGAGCCAGGCCGAACTCGATATCGCGACCAACAGCGCCATTCTCGGCATGGGTACGCGCTGGGAGGCGGCGGACGCTGTCGGCGGATCGCTGGAGTCGATGCTCGAATACGGGCTGCCGGATGATTACTGGTACAAGGTGGCATCGAACTACAAGGCGCTGACCGTGGCCGACATGACCTCTGCCGCGAAGACGCTCGTGCCTGACCAGAACCATATCTGGGTGGTGGTCGGCGATCGGGCGAAGATCGAGAAGGATGTGCGCGCGCTAAACCTTGGCGAGGTGCACATCGTGGATGCCAACGGGAATCCGGTGAGCTAAAGCTGTCTCGGGGTATCAGGCGCCTCAAGAGATGGTGAGTTCGTGAAGCGTAGGCTTTTCCTGATCAGTGCGCTGATCGCCGTTGGCGGCGGCGCGATGGCGCAGGAGCCGCAGGAGGCTTCGAAGCCGGCCCCGAAGGCATCTGCGAAGGCTGGGAAGTGGGCCGGCCCTGAGGTGACGCTGTATACGACCAAGGGCGATATCGTGATCACGCTCGACATGGTCGGAGCGCCGAAGACGGCGCAGCAATTCCTCGCCGTCGTGAAAAGCGGGCACTACAGCAATGCTGCGTTCTATCGCATCGAGCCGGGCTTCCTGATCCAGGCGGGCGACTACGATCCTGCTGGCCGCCGCCGCAAGGCGCAGCGGCCGAACGTGCCGCTGGAGACGGCCACCAACAAGCACGCGCGCGGCGCTGTCGCGCTTGCCCATGGAGATGATCCGAACAGCGGGACCTCCACCTTCTATATCGACCTGGCGGCGAACGAGCAGCTCAACGCCGAGGCTGGCGCGCCGCCGAACACGACCGGGTTTGCGGTGTTCGGGCATGTCACCTCCGGCATGAAGGTGGTGGACGCCATTTCGCGCGCCAAGCTCAATCCCGCGGCAGGCATCTTCATCGGCAAGGAGCCGTTTGACCCCATCGTCATCACCAAGGCGGCGGTGACGAAGGAGTAGGGGCGGAAGCGCGGCAGTTTTCCACAGTCACGGAACTGTCGCACTCCGCGGCTAGCGGCGTGGTAGAAGCCTGTCCGGCTTGGTTAGGGCGGTCCCACATGAAGTTCGGCAAACTTGCGATTGCGGCATGTGTGATGCTGGCGGCCGCCGCCCCCGCGATCGCCCGCGAGATCCGGATTGTCGGCTCCTCGACCGTGTTTCCGTTTTCCACGACGGTGGCCGAGCAGTTCGGCGCCAACACCAATTTCCCGACGCCAATCGTGGAAGCCAACGGGTCAGGCTCGGGGTTGAAGCTGTTCTGCGAGGGCGTGGGGCAGAATTTCCCCGATATCGCGAACTCGTCGCGGCGCATGAAAGGCTCGGAGTGGGACCTGTGCCACGCCAACAACGTCACCGACATCGTGGAAGTCGTCATCGGCTATGACGGGATTGTTCTCGCCAACGCAAAGAGAGCCGAGGCGTTCGACCTGACGCGCGACCAGATCTTCCTGGCGCTCGCCCGCGAGGTTCCGGTCAATGGCCGCCTCGTGCCCAACCCTTACAAGCGCTGGTCGGACATTTCGGCGGACCTGCCCGATCTTCCGATCCAGGTGTTCGGGCCGCCGCCGTCGTCTGGCACGCGGGATGCTTTCCTCGAACTGGTGATGGATGCGGGGGCAGAGACCTTCCCGCTGCTGAAGGAACTGAAGGAAGACGACGCCGGCCTCTTCACCGAGATCGCCCACGCCATCCGCGAAGACGGCGCGTGGATCGATGCGGGCGAGAATGACGGCGCCATCGTGCAACGCCTCACCAAGAACCCCGAGGCGCTCGGCGTCTTCGGCTTTTCCTTCCTGATCCAGAACGAAGACCGCATCCGTGGCGCACGTATTGCTGGCGTGGCGCCCACATTCACCGACATCGCCTCGCAGAAATACCAGGTCTCGCGCTCGCTCTATTTCTATCTCAAGAAGGCGCATCTCGGCGTGGTTGCGGGCCTTGGTGAATTCGTGACGGCGTTCACGGATGAGCGCGCCTGGGGGGACGAAGGCTATCTCATCGACAAGGGCCTGATCCCGCTGCCGCAAGCCCAGCGCACGAGCATGGCGGCGAGCGCGCGGGCGTTCACGGTGATGAGCGAGCGGCCGAAGTAGCTTGGCCGCTGGGCGGGCTCACAAATCGCGCAGCTACTCTGCCGCCGTGGATTCCGGCGGCGCGGTGTTCGCATCCGGCGGTAGCGGCTTCTTGCGCCGCAGCCTGATCGCGTGGCGCAGCCTCGCCAGCCGTTTCCAGAATTTGCGGCGCTCGGGCACGGGCAGGGGTTCGAGGTTGTTGAGGAACTGCTCGGCGCAGGCCCTCCACGAATAGGTCTCGCCATAGGCGCGGGCATCCTCGCGCGAGCATTTGAGGGCCTCGTAGCAGGCCTTGGCCAGATCATCGTCGATCGCGCCGGCTTTCGATCCGGGGATCAGATCGCGCGGGCCGGGCACGTTGAAGCCGGCGACCGGCGTTCCGGCAGCCATGGCTTCGAGGATCACCAGGCCGAACGTGTCGGTGAGGCTGGGGAAGACGAACACGTCGGCATTGGCGAAGCAGGCGGCGAGTTCGTCGCCCTGTTTCACGCCGAGGAAGTGGGCGTCCTTGTGCTTTTCCTTCAGCGCTTCAAGCTGCGGCCCGTCGCCGACGATGACTTTCGTGCCTTCAAGCGGCGTATCGCAGAAGGCGGCGATGTTCTTTTCGACGGCGACGCGCCCGACATAGAGCCAGATCGGGCCCTTCATGTCCTTGAACGGTCCGCGATCCTCGCGCCGCTTGGAGGGATGGAACAGCTCGGTATCCACCCCGCGCGACCACGGCGCGATGTTCTTGAACCCGCGCGCCTCCAGTTCGTCGCGCATCGAGGGCGTCGCCACCATCACGCGGCCGGAGTATTTG
>DASYKO010000360.1:0-7711 GCA_035995285.1 Hyphomonadaceae bacterium
CCCACGTCGCAGCAATCAACGATGCTGGCCCGGAACGGGTTCCATCGGGTTCGATCCTGGGTTTCACAGGTTAGTCCGCGAGTTCCAGCTGAGCCTGACGCGTCGTGCGCGAGCTCGTCGCGTTCGCGGCTGCCTGAAACCTGTGCTCGCTGGAGTTACGCGAAGCAGCAATCGAGGCGCCTGACTGCCAATGTGCTGCAGGAGCGGGGGAATTGCGTTGACCGTTAACGCACGGCGCGCACGCTTCCCGATGAGGGCAGGTTGCGAACGGGAGTCGGATACCGATGACCTATGACGTGAAGCGTGGTGCGCCCAGTGATATTGAACAGAGGCTCAGCGGCGCGCGGCTGATGACGGCCGAAGTGCTCTACTACATCCCGGATCATCCCAAGCTGCTGCAGACCTTCCTCTGGCAGTCGCTCGACGTGGCGCCGAAATATCCACGGCTGCACCAGTTCCTCGATTTCTGGCGCCGCGAGATCGAGGCGGTGATCCACTCCGTGCGCGTGGCGAGCGGAGAGCCGCTGGCGCTGGAGGGATGGCGCAAGGTGGATGGGGTGTTCCGGGTGCATTGAACGACCCCGGACCCGAACCCGCAGGGGTCACGGCTCAAGATTTCCTGAACGAATGGGCCTTGCTGGCGCGTTGAGCCCCGGCGCGGCGCGTGCCATCGTAGGGGAAACAAGCCCATCCAAGGGATATTCGGGGAGTGAGACCAATGAGCAGGATTCTGGGCGCCGGCGTTTCGCTGGCGGTGCTGGCGTTTGCAGGGACAGGCGCTGCGGAAGCGCAGCTGGCGTGCGAGTCGCTCAAGGGGCTGCAGCTGCCGGATGTGAAGATCACGGATGCGGTTGCTTCGAGCGCTACGCCGGCTGCGGCTCGGCCTGCTCCGGCGGGCGGCGCGGCGGCGGCGGGTCCGGCCGCTGGCGGGGCGGCTGCCTCGCGTGCGCCGGCGGTGCCGATGTGCACGGTCGATGGCGTGATCGGGCGCGAGATAAAATTCCGCCTGCAGATGCCGGATGCGTGGAACGGCAAGTTCGCGATGGGCGGGCAGGGCAATATCGCCGGCAGCGTCTCCAACATGGCGGCGCAGCAGTATCAGGCGCTGCAGCTCGGCTATGCGACGGCCGGCACGGACACGGGGCACGTGGCTGAACCCGGCGGCGCGCCGCCGACCTGGGCGATGGATCCTTTCCTCGGGCCCGAGCGTCAGGTAAACTTCTTCCAGGCCTCGATCCATCGCGTGACGGTGACGTCGAAGGCGATCGTCGCGGCGCGCTATGGCAAGGCGCCGGAGAAGAGCTACTTCGCCGGTTGCTCCAATGGCGGGCGCCAGGGGCTGGTCGAGGTGCAGCGCTATCCGGATGATTTCGATGCGGCGCTGGTCTCGGCGCCGTCCTACAATATCGAACAGCTGATCCTGCCGCGCGTGGATACGGGGCGGCGCATCTTTCCGGATCCGAAGAACTTCAAGAACCGCACGGTGGACAATGTCGACCGCGAGGCGCTGGGCAAGGCGGTGCTCGCCAAGTGCGACAAGGAAGACGGACTTGAGGATCAGATCCTCTCCAGCCCCGAGACGTGCAGCTTCAAGGCCGAGGAACTGGCGTGCAAGAGCGGACAGAAGGATGGATGCCTGACGCCCAAGGGCGTAGACGCCGTGCGCTCGTGGTGGGCGGGCGTGAAGGACTCGAAAGGCAAGCAACTTACTCCCGGATTCCCCAGAGGCGGCGAGGGCGACAATCTCTGGCAGCAGAATCTCACGGGCGCGGATGATGGTCCGCGTGAGGGAGCCTACGCGCCGAACTCGGGCCTGCTGCGCGCGATCGACTATCTCGCCTACTTCATGGGCCGGCCGGACTGGAACTACGCCAAGCCGTCGATCGACGAGGTGCAGAAAGAGCTGAAGGCCACGGCGCTCTCCAGCGGCAATGGCGACCAGGTCGATCTCTCCGCCTTCCGCAAGCATGGCGGCAAGCTGCTGATGAACCATGGCCTGACGGACGCAACCATCAGCGCCTACTCGACGAACAAGTATATCGACGCGGTCTACGCCAACGATGCGAGCGCCAAGAACGATGTGCGCTATTTCCTCGTGCCCGGCATGGGCCATTGCGGCGGCGGCGCCGGTCCGCAGCGCGTGGATTGGCTCACCATCCTCGACAAATGGGCGACAGGCGGCCCGGCGCCGGACGAGATCAACGCCTCGTTCGCAACCGGTGGTGGGGCGCGCAAGCTGTGCGCCTATCCGAAGAAGCAGGTGTTCAAGGGCTCGGGCGATGGGAAGTCGCCGGAGCAGTTTGAGTGCAAGTAGGATTTTGAGCGCGAGACCTCGTGGTTCGACGGGCGGCCGCTTCGCGGCCTGCTCACCATGAGGTCTCTCCTCACCGCCAGCGCCACTTAGCCCTCATGGTGAGCAGCGACCGGAGGGAGCGTCCGTCGAACCACGAGGGCGTGCTTACAGGCGGCGGGCCCTTGACCTCCTCGACGTCATGCATGTGTCACTCGCCGCAGCTACCCATCCGTAGCAAGATCGGGAGAGGCCAATGACTCAGCGCGACGAACGGTTCGAACACACGCGGCGGCAGCTGATCAGGAGGTTCGGGGCGGCGGCGGGGGTCTTTATCGCCGTGCCCTTGCTCACAAAAGAATCGTTTGCGCAGACGCCGTTCAGCTTTTCCAGCGATCCGTTCCAGCTTGGCATCGCGGCGGGCGATCCGGCTGCGGACGGCTTCGTGATCTGGACGCGGCTTGCGCCGAAGCCGTTCGAGATTGGCTTCGGCATGGGCAACCAGCCGGTGGAGGTCGACTGGGAAGTCGCCACCGACGACAAGTTCGCGAGCATCGTGCGCAGCGGGAAAGAGGTGGCCTCGCCGCTGCTCGGCCATTCGGTGCATGCCGAGGTGACGGGGCTGCAGCCTGACCGGCCTTACTGGTACCGTTTCCGCGCTGGCGGCGTGCAGAGCCCGCAGGGCAAGGCGAAGACGACGCCGGTTGCGGGCGCGCCGTTCGGGCATGTGAAGTTCGCCGTGGCTGGGTGCCAGAGTTTCCCGACGGGGTTCTTCTCCGCCTACAAGCATCTCGTCGCCGAGGAGCCAGACTTCGTGTTCTGCTATGGCGACTACATCTACGAAGGCGGCGGTGGGAACCAGCCGGTCGACGTGTCCAACCCGCTCTCGATCCGCCGGCATTTCGCGGGCGAGATCTACAGCGTCGACGATTACCGGCGGCGCTATGCGCAGTACAAGTCGGATGCGGACCTGCGCGCGGCGCATGCGGCTGCCGCCTGGTGGCCGGTGTGGGACGACCATGAGACGGAAAACAACTGGGCGTCCGAGTGGGACGAGAACGGCTCGCCGCCGGAGCTGTTCAGGTTCCGCCGCCAGGCTGCGGCTCAGGCCTATTACGAGAACATGCCGCTTCGCAAAGCCTCGCTGCCGGTGGGGACGTCGATCCAGATCTATCGCCGCGGCGTCTATGGCGACCTGATGGATTTGAACCTGCTCGACACGCGGCAGTTCCGCTCTAACCAGCCGTGCAACGACAAGGCCGAGGGCTGCACGGCGGTGGCCGATCCCAAGGCGGAGTTCATGGGCCGGGCGCAGGAAGACTGGCTGTTCAAGGGCTTTGCCGCCTCGAAGACCCGGTGGAAGTGCATCGCGCAGCAGGTGATGATGATGGATCTCGACCGCGATCCTTCGCCGAACGCCGTGCGCTACAACATCGACAGCTGGGCGGGATATCAGACGCCGCGGGCGCGGGTGCTCTCGCACATTCGCGACAAGAAGGTCAGCAATGTCGTAGTGCTGACCGGAGACGAGCACGTCAACTATGCCGGCGAGCTTCATGTCGATGGGCGCAAGCCGGGGCCGAAGCCGGTTGCGGTGGAGTTGGTGTCGACCTCCATCACTTCGGGCGGGGACGGGCAGGACGCCAACGACAACGCCAAGGCGCTGGACGCCAACAACGAACAGCTGAAATTCATCAACCAGCAGCGCGGCTATGTGATCTGCGACGTCACCAAGGAGCGCTGGGAGACCAGGTTCCGGGTGATCGACAAGGTGACGACGCCGGGCGGGGCGATCTCGACGCGCAAGAAATTCGTGGTCGAGCCGAACGTGAGTCAGCTGACGGCGTAGCGGTTGGCGGCGGCCTCCCCCTTCCAACAGGGGAGGCGCCTACTGCTTGTCTTTCTTGCCGGCGATGAATTCGTAAGCCGAGCCAAGCAGGTGCATCACGAACTCGATGATCCCGGCGATCAGCTCTCCCATGGCGTAGCCCGTCGACAGTGAGCCTTATTTCTTCGCCAGCTTCAGGCCGAGCGTGTTGCCGCTCTGGTCCCAGAAGCCGTCGATGGTCTTGCCGTCGGCGGAGAGCGTACCGGTGAACGTTGCACGGATGCCGGGCAGGTCGACCTTGATCTCGTTGCCCGTGCGGCCTGCGAGGGCGGGAATGCCCACGATCTTCTCATCGGGCGAATCCATCAGCGTGGTCGTCTTGCCGCCGGCAGTGGAGACGCGAAGGACGACGTTCATCGAGGCGCCGCCCGCATCCAGCGCGCCCTCCCAGCGGCCGTCCACGCCGGCAATGGCCGGGCCAGTGAGGGCGGCGCTGGATTCGGCCTTCTGCGTCATCGTGAGCGGAAAGGATGAAACGCCCTGCCCGAGCTTGCCGGCCAGGGTCTTGCCGTCAGCCGAGAGAGTCGCGTCAAAGCTCACCCCGATGTCGGGCGCCTTGAACAGCACCTTGTCGCCCGTACGTTCTACCGAGGCGGGATAGCCGCGCGCACCCTGGTCCGGGCTTTCGAACGTGGTGGAGGTCTTGCCGTCCTTGGTGGCCACCTTGAAGACCACCGTGAGCTTGCCGCCGTCTGGCCGGGCGACGTCGCCTTGCCAGCGGCCGTCGAGGCCTTTCACTGCCTGAGCGAAGGCGGGCGAGGCCGTGAGAAGGGCCGCGGCGAATGCAGCGACGAGATGTTTCACGGGGAGGGTCATGGGGGCGTTTTCTTTCTGTTTTTGTGGCCGTCAGTCTTTCTGGAAGATGTCTTCGATCCGCAGTTTGAAGATTTCGGAGATCGAGAAGGCGAGCGGGAGGGATGGATCGTATTTGCCGTTCTCGATGGCGTTGACCGAGTTGCGCGAGACGTCCAGGAGCTTGGCGAGGTCGGCCTGGGTCCAGCCGCGTTCGGTGCGCAGGACGCGGATGCGGTTTTTCATCGCCGCCTCACCGCTTGGAAATGTGCCAGCCGACCCAGCACACGCTGAAGCCGACAAGCTGGCCGAGCGCGATGTAGATGGCGCCGAGAACGAAGGCGGGCGTAACAGGGTCCGGCGAGCCAAGCGCGTCGGCAACCCAGCCGATGAGCGGGGAGATCACGCCGGGCTGGGTCGCCGCGGGGAGGAGGGCGAGCGAAATCAGAAGGCCGAAGAGGCCGCCGAACATCCAGGAGAATTTCTGCGCCGACTTCTCGAACTCATCCTGCCTGCGCCAGGCCTGCAGCGAGAAGGCGGCAAGCCATGCGCCGGCGGCATAGGCGATGGCAAGCCCGGTCGAGCCGCCGACGGTCCACGCCGCGATGATCAGCACCCAGAAGCCGAGGGCTGCGATGATGCGCCAGGAACGGGCGGAAAGGCGGATCATGGTGTTGCTCGTGTCCGCGCTCTCAGCGGCGCTTGCCCCACCAGATCAGCCACGCGGTGAAATAGCCGATCGACTGCAGCAGAGCCGCGGCCAGCACGCCGAAGACGAAACCGGTCTCGCCGACGGGATGCTTCTTCGAGAAGGCGTCGATGAAATCGAGGAGCGGCTGCGAGGCGCCGGGAACTACGCGCATCACACCGACGGCGATGAGTATGGCGAAGAGCGCGCTTGAGCCGCCCCACAGCCAGGCCGAGACGTGCGCTGCGCGGCTGGGTTCATCGAGCCGCCGCCAGCTGAGGCAGGAGAAGGCCACTGACCAGATGATAGCTATGACCGACAGGAAGAGCACCGCCTCCGACGGCACGATCTTCACGAAGGGCAGCAGCGCCAGCGCCGGCCCAAGGGAGATGAGGGTGAAAGCCCAGGGCGGCAGTTTACGGAGCGTCATGGCGGATCCTCCTTAATAACGTTCGGCTCAGTAACGTTCGACGTGAATGCCGCGCGCCTCGAGCAGGGCGCGCAGATTGTTGGGTCCGATGAGATGGCCGCCGCCCACGGCGACGAAGGAGACGCCCGAGCCCTTCAGCCGCTGCTCAAGCTGGTCCGCCCAGTTCCGGTTGCGGTTGACGAGAAGGCGGTCGAGCTGCGCCTTCTGCTTCGCATCGAAGTTGGAGACGAGCGAGGTGAAGGTGAAGAACGCCGTCATCGGACGCGTATCGCCATTGGCCCAGGCGACGAAGGAGGGCGACATCATCGAGAACATGCGCTCGCGCGTCGCGCGCGGCATGGCTAGCAGCATGCGCAGCTGACGCAGCTGATCGGCCTCGCTTTCTGCGGAGAGCACGCTGGCCTGGAAGTCGACGGTCTCGAAGCCGTTGACCTTGTGGCCGAGGCTGGTGGCGATACGCGCGATTTCCCAGTCGATGCCGGCCTCTGAATCGAAGCCGGTGGAGGTAAGCGATGATGCGCTGATGGCGTTGGTGACGGCCCAGGGCTTGAGGGTATCCAGCCGTTTTTCCTGCGCCGGCGTCATCTTCATCGCGCGCGCGAATTCGGCGAGGGCGGCGCGCTCCGTCTCGTTGAGCAGGGAGGAGAGCGGCTTGGACGCGGCGGCGTATTTCTGCATGACCTCGCCGGAGCGGCGTTGCAGGTCGGCGCGGTCGGTCATGGCGATTTCGAGCCAGACTTCGTCGGCTTGTTTGAGCGCTTCTTCCAGCTTCGGGCTTTTCCACGGCGTGCCGGGCGGGAGAGCGTGGACAGTGCCGGTGAGGTAGATGGTCGAATCCTCGTCCCGCACCACCCACATGGGCAGGCCCTTCTCCTTCGGCGGCAGCCACTCGTCGGGCATCTTCGGAGGCGCCGCGGGCGTGGCGGGCGCCGCGACAGCAGCAGGCGCGGGGTCGGCTTCAGCGACCCGTGCGGCGGGCGGCGAGCAGGCGGCGAAGGCTGCGGCCAGGCCGAACAAGAGGATCGTCCGTCTCATTTTCAACCTGCGATGTCGCAGACAAACAGCCCCGAAATCCTGCCGGAAAGCATGACAGGACCCCTTTGCACCATGCCAAGGAAACTTGTCATTGGCAGGCGCATGAGTCAAGGGGCGCGAGGCCGCATCCGGCAGAAGCTAGAACGTCTGCCGTTTGGTCGTGATCGTGATGTCGCCGAGCTGGATGGGCAGGGCGGCGTCGCCGCGGGCGCGCACGATGGGCTGCCCATCGGGCGGCAGGCCGAGCCAGTAGCCCTGCACGATCCACTCGGGAGGCTTCTCGGGCGGCTTTGCATCCGGCGGCGGAGAGAAGGTGACCCTGAGCTCTCCGCCGTCGCAGGCGCGGCCGACGCAGTCGATAATGAAATAGCCGTCCTGCGGCTGGCCGAGCTTGGCTGATGCGCCGTTGACGGAGACTTCTGTGGCGTAAGCGTCCGCCGGAATGCGGATGCGCACCATACGCGCGCCGGCGGCAGCGATGGAGTAGCCGGCGTCCGTCTTTGTGAGCACAGCAGTCGGGCGGTCGGCAAAATCGAGCGGGCGGCTCGCGATCTCGCCATTGACGCCGGGCACGTGGACCTCGCCGAT
>DASYKO010000361.1:0-4951 GCA_035995285.1 Hyphomonadaceae bacterium
CGCCCACGCCCGCGAAGACTTCGCCGAGCGCAACGACACCGAATGGATGAAGCACACCCTCGCCTGGGCCGACGACAAGGGCGCGGTGAAAATCGACTACCGCCCCGTCCACGCCTACACGATGTCCAACGACGTCGACTATATCAAGCCGAAGCCGAGGGTGTACTAAGTCCACTCGCCGATCGCGCCGCGCTTGCGCTTGCGCACGATCGGCTTGGGATACTGCGGCTGCGCTAATCCCGGCTCGCGGGGCTGCGGCGCGCCCGCCTTGGTCTTGTAGACAGGCCGCGTCTTCGGAGTGCTCTCCGGCACGTTCTGGACCTGTACGCCACGCACTTTCGATTGCAGCGGATGAGCCATCTGGCGCGCCAGAACTTCACGAGGAAGCGCCTTGCGCAGCGCCTCTGCGTTCGGCTTGTCCGCCAGCGCCTTGGCCGTCGCGGGCGTCGCAAGCCCGTTGGGCAGCACCGCTCGGGGCGTGGTCGTCAGCGCCATCACATATTTCGGCCCGCCCAGCAGGATGATCGTCATCGCCGTCGCAGCAACCAGCGCAATGATCAGCGCGGCCACATGATTGCCCGCGCTCACGGTCAGGTACGAGGTCGCAAACATCAGCACGATGAAGGCCTGGAAATAGGCCAGCGACTGCCGCCGGAACGATGTGAGATAAGTCTCGTCCATTGCCAGGTCGTGCGTGCGCCGCACCGCCATGGCGAGCCCGGTCCGGCTGAAGAACAGCGCGGCGATGATGAAGCCGATGCTGATTTCAACGAGGACAGGAAACGCCGGTGCGTTCAGCAGCACGAACAGCGACAGCCACAGCGGGATCACGCCCTTGAGGACGAAGTCGCCCCGCCCCGCCCGCCCATCACGGACAAGCAGCTTCTTCAGCCCCGACCAGACCAACCCATAGGCGCCCATCGACCGCGATCCGACAATGCAGGCAGTGTCGTTCAATCTCGCATGCCTCCCGGCTCTTTTCGGTTAGGCCGATCCCGCAAATTTCACCGATCGGTCGCGAATCTCCTTGGCATGGCGAGGATTCTTCAGCTTGTCCCCCGCTTGACCGGCCAAGGCCGCGGATCGAAGGTTCCCCATCAGATCGGGGCCTCACATGCAAATCATCTCCCGCCGCACGGCGCTCATGTCCGGTGCAGCCATCGCCGCGCTTGCCGCCTGCGGTGAAAAGCCGGCCGCGCCTGCGGCCAACGTCGACGACACGTTCAAGGCGCTCGGCACAAAATGGCTCGATGGCTACATCAAGACACGCCCCGTCTCCGCCACCGCAATGGGCGACCACCGCTTCGATAGCGAGATCGACGACATTTCGGATACCGGCCGCGCCGCAAAGATTGCGCTGATCACCGAAACCCGCGAGGCCCTTGCCGCCATCGACCGCACCAAACTCTCGCGCGACAACCAGGTCGACGCCGCCATGCTCACCGACCAGCTCGATGGCGAAGAGTTCACCATGAACGAGTTGCAGAGCTACGCCTGGGATCCGCTCACCCACAATGATGTCGCCGGCGGCGCGCTCTATTCATTGGTCGCCCGCGAATTCGCCCCGCTGCCCGAGCGCCTCCTCCACGCCGCCGCGCGCATGGAGAAACTCCCCGCCCTCCTCGCCCAGTCGCGCAAGGAGCTCAATCCGGAGCGCGTGCCCCTCATCCACGCCACCACCTACAAGGGCCAGAACGCCGGCAACATCTCCACCATCGATGAGATGATCCTGTCGCAAGTGGGCGCCCTCGGGCCGAGCGACCAGACACGCCTCAAGGCCGCCGCCGACACGGCCAAGGCCGCAATCCTCGAACACCAGAAGTGGATCGAGGGAACGCTTATCCCCGGCGCCAAGGGCAATTTCCGCGTCGAGGCTCTCTACGACAAGAAGCTGCGCTTCTCGACCGACTGGACCGGCACGAAGGAAGACCTGCTCTCAAAAGCCAAAGTCGACCTCGACCGCGTCACCACCGAAATGTACGAGATCGCGTTGAGCCAGCTTGGGGCGGCCGCAAAGAAATATCCTGCCAAGCCCACGCCCGCCCAGCGCCGCGAGGCCGTCGCCGCCGCCATCGACATCGCGGCCCGGCAAGCTCCGCCGCCCGAGAAACTCTTCGACAGCGCCAAGGCGACGCTGGAAGACGCCACCAACTTCGCGCGCGAGAAACAGCTCCTCACGCTCCCTGACGCCCCGGTCAAAGTCATCGAGATGCCGAAATTCCAGCAGGGCGTCTCCGTCGCCTACTGCGATTCACCCGGCCCGCTCGACCGCGGCCTCGACACGTTCTACGCGATCTCGCCCATCCCGAAGGACTGGACGAAGCAGCAGATCACGTCCTTCCTGCGCGAATACAATTCACGCTCGATCAACGAGCTGACGATCCACGAGGCGATGCCAGGCCACTACGTCCAGATCTGGCATTCCAACAAGCATCCCAGCGTGATCCGCGCCGTCCTCAGCTCCGGCTCCTTCATCGAAGGCTGGGCCGTCTACGCGCAGGACGTGATGATCGCCGCGGGACACGGCGGGAACGATCCGCTGCGCAAGCTGGTCAACCTCAAATGGGCGCTGCGCGTCATCTCCAATACCATCATCGACCACGCCATCCATGTCGAAGGCATGGAGGAAAAGCCGTTCATGGATTTCCTCGTCAACGAGACCTTCCAGGAAGAGCGCGAGGCCGCCCTCAAATGGAACCGCGCCCGCGTCTCCTCCGGCCAGCTCGCCAGCTACTATGTCGGCTGGCAGGAACACCTCGCCATCCGCAAGGACTGGGAGGCCAAGGAAGGCGCCGCGTTCAACCTGATGAAATACCACGACGCAGCCTTGAGCCACGGCTCCCCACCCGCCCGCTTCGTCCGCCAGCTCCTGTTCAACGAGCCGATCGCATAGGGCGCGCACGTACGCAGAGAGCGGAACGACACCATCCACCCCCCACCTGTCCGCCCCCCTTCGGGCGGGCGGGACCCTGTTGCTCCAGCTTACCCTGATCGTTCGTTGTCCAATTCGTGAAACGCGGTCCCGCCCGCCCGAAGGGGGGCGGACAGGTGGGGGGTGTGGAACCTTGTTCCGGCGCTGCGATTCAATCCCGCACGAACGATCAGGCTGTTCCGGTCCTGAACCAATGTGCGCCGCACAACGCCGCCGCGTTCAGTTTCTGCTCACGGATTAGCGGGTAGCCTCTCCCAGTTAGCCAAGAGTGGCGCTGACTTTTTCGCGACCCTGATTCCCGGCGGACAAAAGGCCGCTTATGGTGAGGCCGCGACAGGTGCAGTGTCGCAATTGACGAAGCCTGGCTGAATAACCATCAAGAATCCCATGCAGAACACGATCTGGGGACGGCGCACCGAGACAGGCCTCACGGGCCAGGAGTTCCGTGACGCGGTCGAACTGCACCTCACTCGCCATATCGGCGAACCCCACACCGCCTTTTCCGACAATGAGGGTTGGGCCGAAAAATCCAGGGAACCGGGACCTCCGGTGGACGTGCTGGTTTCTCCCCCGGAAGGCGAGCGGCGCTTTGCCTATGTCACCACCTTCGGCTGCTCGATGAAGAAAGCCGGTGACAGCCTGTCACCGGGAGGCAAGGCGCGGCTCGAATTCGTGATGGCCGCTCCCCAGAAGGGCGATCCCAAAGCGGACCTCGCCACCCTCAACCTCGCCGCCAACACGGTGCGCCAGTTCGCCAAGCTGGTTCACCTGCAGTCGGTGCGCATCACGCCGGGCGAGACCGTCCAGTTCGCCGCCGACCCCAAGCCGATGTTCGACGGCTCCAAGCAGGTCGCCTTCGCCTTCATGCGCCCGCGCCTGCCGGCCGAAGGCTTCGAGACCATGCGCCTCAACGATGGCGAACTCGTCCGCTTCATCGCCCCCGTTCCGATCTTCTCGGCGGAGCTGCAGATGGGCAGAGGCAAGGGCGCCCCGGCCCTCTCCAAGGCCCTGATGCTCGGCGGCGTCACCGAAATGCTCGACTTCGCCAGACAGCCCGTAGCCAGGACCAGCTTCCTCTCGAAGCTCAAGGCGCTGTTCAGCAGGGACTAGCGCCGTGTCCTCCACCGCCGAAGGCGGGGGAGGTGGCATTCGGCAAAGCCGAATGACGGAAGGGGCCGCCTGCAAAGCAGGCGGATGTCGCAACAAGGGGAATCTCCTCTCGGCCCGATCCGCCTGCTTCGCAGGCAGCCCCTTCCGTCTCGACCGCTTCGCGGTCGATCCACCTTCCCCGCCTTCGGCGAGGCAGGACTTCTCCAAAACCCTTTAAACAGCGACCATCCAGCGCTTTCAATTTACCTCTGGCTGAGTAGATTGCCGCCAGTTTCATGAGGCTGTCCGGGGGGCGGCCGCAAGTCAGGCTCGGGGCGACATGGTCGAACTTACCCTTCCGCAGAACTCCAAGATCCAGGGCGGCAAGGCCTGGCCTGCCCCCGCAGCTGCGAAGAACACCCGCACCTTCAAGATCTACCGCTACGATCCCGAGACCAAGGCGAACCCGCGCTGGGACACCTACCGCGTCGACATGAGCAAAGTCGGCCCGATGATCCTGGACGTGCTCATCTACATCAAGAACGAGATCGACCCGACGCTCACCTTCCGCCGCTCCTGCCGCGAGGGCGTGTGCGGCTCGTGCGCGATGAACGTCGGCGGGCGCAACACCATCGCCTGCACCAAGGGTCATGACGAGTTCAAGGGTACGGTCACCATTTCTCCGCTCCCTCACCAACCCGTCGTGAAAGACCTCGTCCCCGACCTCACCACCTTCTACGCCCAGCACACCTATGTGCAGCCGTATCTGAAAACCACCACGCCCGAGCCGCAGAAGGAATGGAAGCAGACCGAAGACGACCGCAAGAAGCTCGACGGTCTCTACGAGTGCATCATGTGCGCGTGCTGCTCGACCTCCTGCCCCAGCTATTGGTGGAACGGCGACAAATTCCTCGGCCCCGCCGCCCTGCT
>DASYKO010000362.1:0-2407 GCA_035995285.1 Hyphomonadaceae bacterium
CTCGGTCGAGGCCGGCGAGGTGCTGTTCAGCACGATCTTCGATTCCGTGGCGCGGCCGTTCCGGCATACCGCGGAGAACCGCAAGCTCACCTTCGACGCCTATCTCGACCCGACGCTCGACCGCAGCATGATCACCGATGCGAAGCGCCTGCAGCAGGTCTTGAAGAACCTCCTCTCCAACGCCTTCAAATTCACCGAGCATGGCGGCGTGAAGCTTTCCATCAGCAAGGCGAGCGGCGGCTGGTCGGCGGATCACCCCACCCTGGGCCGTGCGCCGGCGGTGGTGGCCTTCGAGGTCACCGATACCGGCGTCGGCATTCCGCTGGAGAAGCAGAAGATCATCTTCGAGGCCTTCCAGCAGGCCGATGCCTCGACCAGCCGCAAGTTCGGCGGAACCGGTCTCGGCCTCGCCATCTCGCGCGAGCTGTCCAGCCTTTTGGGCGGCGAGATCCAGTTGAAGAGCCTGCCCGGACAGGGAAGCACGTTCACGCTCTATCTGCCGCTGAATTATGTCGGCCCGATCGAGCAGCCGCTGCCGGATAGCCGGGCGCGCCGCAACGCGGCGATCCAGGTCATCGGCCATGCCAAGCTCGGCACCATGCCGGAGGAAAGGGTGCCGGATGACCGCGCCCTGCTGGAGCCCGGCGACCGCATCCTGCTGATCGTCGAGGATGACCCGACCTTCGCCAGGATGGTCGGCGAGATGGCCCATGAGCACGGGCTGAAAGTGCTGATCGCGCATAAGGGCGCCGAAGCCCTGGCGTTGGCGCGCGAGTACCAGCCGAGCGCGGTCTCACTCGACATCTTCCTGCCCGACATGCTGGGCTGGTCGGTGTTGAGCCAGTTGAAGCAGGATCCGCTGACCCGGCATATCCCCGTGCAGATCGTGACCCTGGAGGACGATCGCCAGCACGGCCTCGCCCGCGGCGCCTTCAGCTTCATCACCAAGCCGTCGAGCACCGAGGGGCTGGAGAAGGCGCTGGAGCGCATCACCGAGTTCAGCCGGGCGCGGCGGCGCAAGCTGCTGATCGTCGAGGACAACGCCGCCGAACGCTTCGGCATCAGCGAGCTCCTCGGCTATGACGACATCGACATCATGGCGGTCGACAGCGGCAGCGCGGCGATGGAGGCCTTGCACAACGACAAGTTCGACTGCGTGGTGCTGGATCTCCGCCTGCCGGACGTCTCCGGCTTCGAGCTTCTGGCCCAGATCTCCAACGAGGATGCGCTCACCGACGTGCCGGTGGTGATCTTCACCGGCCGCGAACTGACCGCCGAGGAGGATGCCCAGCTCCACACCATGGCGCGGAGCGTCGTGGTGAAAGGCGTGGAATCGCCGGAGCGGCTGCTGGACGAGACCGCCTTGTTCCTGCATCGGGTGGTGACCGACCTGCCGGCCGAGAAGCAGCGCATGCTGGAGCGGCTCTACAGTTCCGACGAGGACCTTATCGGCCGCACCGTGCTGCTGGTCGATGACGACGCCCGCAACATCTTCACCCTCTCGAGCGTGCTGGAGCGGCGCGGCATGAAGGTGCTGACCGCCACGACTGGCAAGGAAGCCATCGAGACTCTCGGCAAGTCGGATGAGGTCGGCCTTGTGCTGATGGACATCATGATGCCGGAAATGGACGGCTATCAGACCATGCAGGCGATCCGCAGCAAGCCGGAATTCCGCCGCCTGCCGATCATCGCCTTGACCGCCAAGGCGATGAAGGGCGACCGGGAGAAATGCCTCGAGGCCGGCGCCTCCGACTATCTCGCCAAGCCGGTCAACACCGAGCAGCTGCTCTCGGCGTTGCGCATGTGGCTGCACCGCTGAGGGAACGATCATGGAACCGCCGGTCGAACCCGTGAACGTCCTGCTGGTCGATGACCAGCCGGCGAAGTTGCTGAGCTACGAAGCGATTCTGGCCGAGCTCGGCGAGACTCTGATCAAGGCCGCGTCGGGCCGGGAAGCCCTGGAGATCCTGCTGAAGCAGGATATCGCGCTGGTCCTGATCGACGTCTGCATGCCGGACCTCGATGGGTTCGAGCTGGCGCAGATGATCCGCAATCATCCGCGCTTCGCAAAGACGGCCTTGATGTTCGTCTCCGCCGTCTCGGTGACGGAGCTCGACCTGCTCAAGGGCTATGAGCACGGCGCGGTTGACTATATGCCGGTGCCGATCGTGCCGGACCTGCTGCGGGCGCGGGTCCGCATCTTCATCGATCTCCACCGCAAGACCCGCGCGCTCGAAACCATGAATGTCGAGCTGGAACGGCGGGTCGACGAGCGCACGGCGGCCCTGAACGAGATCAACCAGCAGCTCGAGAAGCGGGTCGAGGAGCGGACGCGTGAGCGCGAGGTCGCTCTGGCGCAAGTGCATGAGATGCAGAAGATGGAGAGCCTCGGCCAGCTGACCGGCGG
>DASYKO010000363.1:0-15962 GCA_035995285.1 Hyphomonadaceae bacterium
TGCAGATGCGCTCGGCGCCGGCCGGGTCGCTGCGCTACGCCAGGGCTCCGCGCCCCGGCCTCTTGCCGACGACGTCAATGAAGACCCAAATCAGCAAAGGACTCTCGCTATCGCTGGATGAAAAACGGGGGTCACGTCAAGACCCCTGTCTCGGGGTTTGCTTCAAGACACAGACTTGCCGCCCTCGACGCGACCTGCGATTATCATGAAGAGGGTGTCGGGGACTTTTTCTCATCTTTTTGACCGTTTCCGGCGCCGCGCTTGCCTATGCAGATTGGCGGCTCGTCCCCCCCAACCCAGAGTCGCCAATGGGGGAGGCGACGGGAAACTGTCGCCTCCTTACCTTGCATTTTCCAGATATCGCATCGGCGCTGAACTGGCCCGCGGAGTGAAAGCCGTTGTATGATGGGCGGTGTTCGAGCCCGGGATGGGGAATTGACACCGCCTGACCTCAGACGACGGCATGTCTGCGTGCTGAGCCTTGATGTCGTCGGCTACAGCCGGATGATGGCCCGCGATGACATGATGGCGGTTGCGGCGCTGCGCGAGGCCCGCACCATCGTCGCTGCTGAGACCCGCGGCAATCAGGGCCGCCTTTTCGGCACGGCCGGCGACAGCTTCATGATCGAGTTCGAAGAGCCCGTGTCCGCCATGGCCTGCGCGACCCACGTTCAAAAGGCGATCTCCTTCCGCAATCAGGGCCTCGTGGATGCCGAACAGATCTGGTTGCGCGCCGGCATCGCAGTTGGGGCGGCCATCGACGACGAAGGCAATCTTTTCGGCGATGTCGTCAACATAGCGGCGCGCCTCCAGGAGGCCTGCCCGACGGGCAGCATCCTCGTCTCGGGCGCTGTCGAGGAAGCCTGCGCCGAACATGTGGTGTTTCGTGCGGCGGGCGAATTGCCGCTAAAGAACATTCCAACGCCTCTCAAGACCTTCGAAGTGTTCGACCAGGGGCAGCCGCTTGGCGCTGCGCGGGGTGACACGAGTTCGGAAGCCCGCAGGCGCGCCGTCCCCGGTCTCGAAGGGGTCGCCTTTCTGGCCGTTCTGCCGCTGCGCAACACCACCGGACGCGATGGGCTGGACTTCGCTGCGCGCGGGTTCAGCGAAGACCTCATTACCACGCTCTCGCATACCAGACGATTCCCCGTCATCGATCGCAGCTCGAGCTTTGCCTTCCGCTCCGGCGCCTCCGTTGTCACCGCCGTCGGTCGCGACCTTGGCGTGCAATACGTGGTCGAAGGTGAAATTGGCGGCGCCCCGGAAGACCTTTCGGTCGCGATGAGCGTCAGCGAGACGGAGTTCGGGCGGCTGATCTGGTCCAACCGTTTCCCGGTCGAAGGCGCCGACGTGATGCGTGCTCTTGAGGCCGTTACACTACAGATCGTCGCCCGGCTTGGAGGAGAGCTTGAACGCGCGGAAGGCGCACGCCATCGCTCGCGCCGCGAGAGCCGGATCGGAACGCGCGGCCTCATCTGGCGTAGCCGGTGGCATCTTGACCAGCTTACGCGCCGGGATTCGCACGAAGCGCTCAGGCTCCTTCATGAGGCCAGGGAGCTTGATCCTCATGATCCCGAAGTGAAGATCGCACTGGCGCACTGGCATTGGGTAGATGTCTGGACGCAGCGCCGGGCGCCCGAGGAAATCATGGCGCTGAAGGCGCTCGCGCTTGACGCCCTGGCCAGCGAACCGGCCGACAGCAGGTGTCACCTGCTGGCCGGGCTCGCCGACATTCTTCTCAGGAACATTCCCGAAGCGTTGGGCGCTTTCGAGAAGGCGATTCATCTCAACCCCAGCCTTGCCCTTGGCCATGCCGAGATTGGCAGCTGCTGTATTGCGATGGGGCGGCCAGAAGAGGCGATCGGGCCTCTCGAGCTTTGCCTGCGCCTCAACCCGCACGACTATTACGTCTTCTATGTCTATGGCGAACTCGCCCTTGCGCACTGCCTGTTGGGCGAGTGGGAGAAAGCGCTGACCTGCGCCCGGCGTGCCCTCCATCTGCGTCCGTCCTACTGGAATGCGCGGATGAGCGAAGTGGCGGCGCTTCATCATTCCGGGGACACGGGCGGCGCTTCTGACGCAGCCGAAGCGCTATTTGCGAGGACGCCGAAGTTCTCGCGCGCCTTTATCGAATGGCTGCCCTTCCAGCACGCGTCGGCGGTGGATTTCTTCGACAGCGCGATCACAATGGCGCGCAAACGCCCGCCCCACTGACCCCGAAAGGGGATTCCAGCTTGCGCCGAGCGGGGCGAAGGGCAATTAATCCTGCAAGGGGGGCGTTGGGGAATGATACCAAAATACTATGAGAAGATTCGTGCAGCGCAGGCTGCACAGCGCGGCGCATCGCAAGACGGCGGCTTCGATTTCTCGATCCTGAAATCGGGAGGAGGCTTCGGCCCGAGGCTGGCGCAGAGCCGGCTTGTGCATGCTTTCCTGCGACGCTTCTGGCCGGTCGGCCGTGTCGGGGGCCTCGCCTGGGCAGCGCGCCACGCCGACGTCGCCGAAATTCGGCGCCGCAGCGAGACCTTCAATGCGCCCTATGGCGAGGAAATGTGCGAGCTGACTGGCGGCGCCAATTTCGCTCTGGGCATGCAACCGGGCCCCCAGTATCAGCGCCAGCTCGACTTCATGACGGCCGTGATGCGGCCCTCCGACATCAAGACGCTGATTGAGCCGAATGCCGAGCGCCTCGCCAAGGCGCTGGTCGTGTACGCTGGCGGCGAGATCGACGCCGTCGAGGACCTCCTGTTGCGCGTCGCCGCTGAAACCTGCGCCGATTATTTCGGCCTGGATCTCGACGATCCTATTGCGTTCTCCGAATGGCTGATGTCGATCAGTGCGCTGCTGTTCGCGGACTATCTGGGCGATGAGAAGGTGAGAGCGCTTGCGCTCAAGGGCGCAGCGCGCGTCCGGCGCGTACTCGACGCCAGCATCGCCAGGGCGCATGAAGCCGCCCGCCTCAAGCGGGCCCCGCCGCCCGCGGGTTCGGCGGAGCACGCGGCTGCCGCAGCGACGGTCCAATGGTACGCAAATACGCTGGTTGGCCGGCTGGTCGAGTTGCAGCTCACGCAGGCGAACGGCCCAACCAACGACGAGATCCGGGCGATCCTGGTCGGCGCTTCGGTCGGCTATGTCCCAACTGGCGCGGGCGCAGGCGGCAACATCCTCAACGTCCTGCTCAAGCGTCCCGATTGGTTCACCAAGGCCCAGGAAGCTGCACGCGCCGGCAGGGACAAGGAACTCCTTGGCATTCTTCGCGAGGCCATGCGGTTCTCGCCGCCGATCAATCCCGGCGTCCCCCGCTATGTGACGCAGGAGACGAAGCTCGGGCGCGCCATCCTTCCGCAAGGAACGATGATTATCGCCGCGTCGATGTCGGCGATGTTCGACCCGCGCGTCGTCAAGCATGCCGGCCGCTTTGATCCGACGCGTTCCCTGCAAAACGATCTGCAGTTCGGCGGGCCGTTTCCACACTACTGCATCGGCGAGTCGATTACCGACGCGCTGCTGCTGCAGTCGTTCAAGCCGTTGCTGGCTCAAAGGGGGCTGTGGCGAGCAGAAGGCGCTAAGGGCAGGCTGGAAAAGACCGGGCCTTTCCCTCGCCACCTCCACCTCAGCTATAAACCGGCGCGAGGGCAACGTACCCAGTCGATGGTCACGATCTGCCTGCCGCTGGCGCGGGATGTTCCAGTCGCCGTCGTCAACAAGGCGCTCGACAAGCTCGGCAATCCGGCTCGGAGATCGCCTCTGCCGCAGGCAGGGCTTGCCGATGCACTCGACAGGACCGGCATCGTCCATTTTGCGCACATGACAGCGGTCGAAGGCAAGACGGGCGCGCGCGGAAGCGACTTTCTGATTGTTGAACTCAGCGCTGACGGACCTGCGGAGGATGCGGTGGTTGCGTTCTTCGAAGCCGGCAAGTCCTGGCTGATGCCTGTGCTCACGCTCGCGACAAATGTTTCATCCGAGCCTGAGATCCGCCACCTCCTCGTCAAGAACATCAGGCGCCTGGTGGCCGGCCGCATCCTGCCCAGGCGGACCACGGCCAGCGGCCTCAATTTCGTGGGGACGCCGGAACTCTCCGTCGAGCGCATCGAGCGGGAGGCTGGTCTGGCAACGGAAGTTCGCGCGCGCCTCGAGGACTGCATGACGCTACCCGGGGCCGCGACCGCGCCAGCCATGACCATCCTCAGGCACGTGCGTGAAAGCGTCCGGCGCGGGCCGCTGCGGGAAGGCCTGGCGCGGCCGCGCTCGCAGAAACTCGGCCTGTCGCACAGGGCCAACCGCACCTTCCAGGAAGCGTTCGGCGCCCTGCTTGCGGACTGGCGCTTCTCCGGAAAGTTCGTCATCGGAACGCTGGTCCTCCTGGCGGTGTTCCATGCCGCGACTCACGGCGTCAGAAGCTGGGGCGATGCCGGGCAGGCCGTGACGCTGCTCGCTCGCATTGCGGCGTCCCTCGCCATCGGCGGCGGAGCGACGATCGCCGCAGCCGCCGTCCTCCACCGGGCCACGCCGGGCGAGGCGGGTAAGCCGGCTGCGCCGCTTCAGTCCTGGCTGGCCTCCCATATCGCCGGGGTAGCGATTCTCACCATCCTGTTTGCATTCCTCCACTTCGTGCTGTTCCAGACGACAGTTCACGAGGCTGCGTGGGATGGCGAACCGATTGACGTGCGGGCCGCGCTCGCCGTCACGACGCTTGTGGACATCCTCGTAACCGCCGCGGTCGGATTGCTTCTGCTCGGACTGCTCGTGGGAGTCGCAATCGCCATCGTGCTCTTTTTCCTTCGGCGCAGCGAGACGACGAGCCCGGTGGAGGACTTCGATCCGCCCTTCGACCGTGTGAAGGAGCTGTTGCACCGCGAGAACCCTCCTGGCCACGTCCAGAACCACATCATCGCGGTGACGCCGCTCAAGACCGATCCGCGCTGGCTGCGCCGTATGACGCTCGGGCTCGCCTTCTGGGGCATCGAGAAGATGGTCCAGCACCAGTTCCGTCCCGGCTTCGTGCTCGACCTCGGCACGATCCACTTTGCGCGATGGTTCCGCCTCCCGGGAACCGACAAACTTGCCTTTCTCTCCAACTACAGCGGCAGCTGGGAAAGTTACCTCGAGGATTTCATCACCAAGGCGCATGGAGGCCAGACCGCCGTCTGGAGCAACGGCGTTGGCTTTCCGGAAACTCGCTTCCTGCTGCAGGGCGGGGCGGAGCACGGCGCGAAGTTCAAGCGATGGGTGCGACGCCAGCAGGTTGAGACGCGGTTCTGGTATTCCCGTTTCCCGGCCCTCACCACCAGCCAGATGCGCGCAAACGCGCTGATCTGCGAGGGCCTGGCCAAGGCGTGTACGGTCAATGACGCGCAGGCCTGGCTCGACCTCTTCGGCAGCCGCCCCCGGCCGTCAGGTCTGCTCGACTTTGAAGAGATCCAGGCGCTCGTGTTCAACGGCATGGGCAGGCAGCGCTCGGCCGAGCTTCTGCCTGTACGCATTCCGGAGGGAAGCGAAGGCTGGCGCGAATGGCTAAGGGCGCTCGCCGGCGAAACCGGAAGCGTCAGCACGCTCTTCCAGGCCGCCGCCGCATCTCCGGATGCAGTGGCGTTTGGTGAGGCCCCGCCGAAGGAGCGGGCGGCATGCGTCGCGTTTTCGGCCGAAGGCCTGCGGCGTATGGGCCTTGATCGCATCTCCTATCATCAGGCCGGAGCACCCGCGAGCACATCGCTGGGGTCCTTCCCCCAGGCCTTCGTGGATGGCATGGCGAGCGAGGAGCGCGCCCGGATCCTCGGCGATGCCGGCGAAGGCCATCCCTCCAAATGGCGGTGGTACGCGGAAGCAACGCCGCATGCCGTGCTCCTTCTCTATGCTTCCGATCGAACAAGCCTCGACGCCTACGCCGCAGACGTCCGCAAGCGGTTGACCGGGACGTATGGCCTCAACGTGCTGGCGCCGATCCGCATGCAGGACCTCCCCGAGAATCTTGATGAGCTCAGGGAGCCGTTTGGTTTTCACGATGGCGTCTCCCAGCCCATCATGCGGGGAACCCGGCGTTTCCACGACAGCGTCAACGCCATGCATGCGGTGGAGCCGGGCGAGTTCATCCTCGGCTATCCTGACAATCGTGGCGACATCCCACCATCGCCGGTGGTCGACGACACATACGACGACGACATCCTGCCAGACCTGGTCGCCAACCTGCCATCCCGCTTTCCGGACTTCCGGGGCGAGCGCGCGGCGGCTCCGCGCGACCTCGGTCGCAACGGGTCTTTTCTCGTTATCCGCCAGCTCGAACAGAACGTCGCCGGTTTCAACGCTCACGCCGATCGGCTCGCAGCGCAGCTCCAGCCGGCCTTTCCAAATGAGAACATCACAAGGGACTGGGTAACGGCGCGCATGGTGGGCCGCTGGCAGGACGGTTCCTCTCTCGCTCGCCATCCCTCTGCACCCGGAGGCGCGCCCGACAACGACTTCCTCTTCGGCGCCGATGATCCGCAAGGCAATCGCTGTCCGTACGGCGCTCATATCCGTCGGGCTTTTCCACGCGACAGTCTCAACCCCGAGCACAAGCAGCAGCTCGAGATCAGCAACCGGCACAGGATCCTGCGCCGCGGCCGGGCCTATGAGGCATGGGAGGGCGAGGACCGCAGCGAAGGCCTTGTCTTCATGGCCTTGAACGCAGACATCGAACGTCAGTTCGAATTCGTCCAGCAAACCTGGATATCCTCCCCGACTTTCCACGACGTATCCGAGGAGATCGATCCGATCGCCACCGGGCGCACACAGACTGAAGCCAGTTCGGGCGGCGGCGCCTTCACCATCCAGAGCTCCGCGGGTCCGGTCACGCTCCGCAATATCCAGTCGTTCGTAACCGTGAAAAACGGCGGCTATTTCTTCCTGCCGAGCCGGTCGGCGCTCCGCTTCCTTGCGACGCTGCCGAAATAGCCGGTGCAGGCCATCAGCGGCAACCCGGCTCGGGGCTGTGTCCGGCGCCGCCAGGGACGACGTCCTCGAGCGGCATCGGCAAGATCCACGTTTCACCGCTACGCGTCACGAGCTTCCGCGTCTCGAGCTCGCGCAACGCGCGGGACGCGGCCTCGCGGCTGGCGTGAATCCGGTGGGCAAGATCCGAGACGCTTGGCGGGGCCTCGATGCGCACGAGTTCGCCAACCGCGCCACTCGGCTGGCCAATGCGGATAAGCTCACGGTGCAGGCGACTTGCGACGGGCAGGGCGGCGAGGTCCGCAATCTGGCCCGAGGTATGAGCAAGGCGCAAGGCGAGGAGCTTCGCTATCGCAAGGCCGACGGAGCCGTGCTCGCGCGCGACGGAAAAGAACGCGGCCGGTTCGATGGCAAGTACGCTGGCGTCGGTCCGCGTGAATACGGAAGAGGTCCGCGCGCTGTCCGCGAGCGCGGCCATCTCGCCAACCAGTTCGCCCGGTTGGGCATCCGTCAGCCAGACTTCCTGGCCGTCCGAGAGATATCTCAGGGTGCGGAGAGCCCCGGAAACCAGAAGGTAGATCGTCCTGTCGAGCTGTCCCTCCACGAGCAGGGCAGTTCCACGCTTGAGCCGCCGCAGTTGGCTGGCGTTGGCAAGGGCGATGGTCGCCGGATGAGCGAGCTCGAGGCCGGTGAATCTCGCCCAACCCGCTCGCGCTATGCTGGCGTCGTCGATTTTCACAGAAAATTCTCCCTCCTCTTTCTTAGAACCGTGACGGCCGTCACGGAAGAGCTTCGTGGAATATTGCATCTTCAGCCGGTCGAGACGTGACCGGCGTCCACTCCTCCCCGTCCGGTCGCTACCTTGGCTTTATGGGGGACGGGCCGACCCTTCGCTGAAGGGACGGGGCGCGGCGCCGCTGGGGGGTCGCGCCCCGATCTTCCTACACCGCCCCGCCACGACCCGCACATGATGCGCACACGCGTCTGGCGAGTGCGAGTATGTTAGCGGATGAGGGCTAAACGCGCGCCTTGTCACGCTGTCTCTTTGAGCGGTCCTCGGCCTCGCACGCAGGACGCTTCTGGCAAAGCCATGTGGCGCACGGGCCCGGCTCGTGACCCTGAGCATCCTCGTCGGGCGTGGGACATGCGCGCGCAGCACCTTGGCCTGGGAACGGCCGGACAGCGAAGACGTGCTCGATCTGAGCGCGGTGGCAAACAACCCGCTTGCGCTCAGTGTGATCGATCGCCTCTCTCGAGTGACGCTTTGAGCGTGCTAGCACTGCTTCACGACATCGACGCCGACTGCCAGCTGCGATGACGCGGCACCGGTGAATGTTCCGGTGACGGGAGACAGGTTTCTGCCGCTAAGGGCGACGGCGACGGGGATCAGGTCGCCGTGTTCGACAAGACCATTGGTGGAGTCAATCTCGATCCAGCCTGTGCCGGGAAGGTAGCATTCGGCCCAGGCATGCGGAGCCGCAGAGCCGGGGGCGGCATTGGGGACGTAGATATAACCGGACACGAAGCGAGCGGCGCATCCAAGCGAGCGTGAGGCCGCAATCATGAGTTCGGCAAAATCCCGGCACGTGCCGGAATGCGTCGCGACAGTCTCCTGCGGCGATTGCAGGCCGGGCTCGTATCTCGGGCGATAGTCGAACTCTCCGCGAATGCGCGCGGCGCATTCCAGCAGTTTGTCGTAGGGCAGCTTGGCCGTCTTGCTAACGGTCTTCTTCAGCCAGCCTGCGATGGCGGACCGGTCCCGGTTCTCGATGTGGAAATAAGGCGCAAGGGCAGGCTGTTCGTTGATCGGCCAGACAAGCGGTCCGTTCGCGAGCAGCGCCTTGCGCTGGGATTCGCTGCGCGGGAACGTTTCGGCGGTGAGTTCGCTCACGATATCCAGCCGGTCCGTCTGTCCGGCGAATGTGGCGACAGCAACCGAGTTGCCATAGGCGTCATTGCGCCAGATGATGTCTGCAGTCGGGGAGACTGTCAGCGTCGATGCATCCAGCCTCAGCGCGTGATCGGCGCGCGGCCGCAGGTACAAGAGGTGCGGGCCCAGCGTTACCGGCGCGGAGAAGGTGTAGGTTGTCGCGTGGCGAAGCTTGAAAACAGACATGCCGGGTTCTGGCGCTCAAGATTGATGCGGTCGCAGTGGCTGCGCCGGCGTGAGGTTGTAAATTGGCGTTTGGTCCTCTGCCAGGTGGTCAACCTAGAGCGGATCGAACGGGATTATAGCATGCCAAGAGAAATTTTGGCCGGTGCTCTCAGTTGAGATCGGATCAGATCGGGAGAATCGCAGCGCCGTAGGCGGCTTTCCGGAAGACATTGACGTCGCACACCCCGCGCTGGCTAAGCCCAAAGGGCGACCTATCTACGCTGTCATCTTCAATTTCAGACCAACAGGCGCACATGTTGCTCACTGACCTCGCAATCCCCCCTCCGGCGCCTCAAGACGAAGGGCAACCGTGGCTGCGGTTTGCCGCCGCGCCCTCCGAGGAGAGTGGCGGCGACGATGAGAATGACGAAGAAGAAGACGACGAGAGCGACGAAGACGAGGATGATGGCGAAGACGACGACGAGGAAGAGTAGCCCTTTACGGCGCCGCCTCGCTCGCTTTGGGCGTGGGTCGGAAGCAGGTGCTGGCTTGACGTTTAGCGAACTCCGCGCTCGCGCCGAGGCGGCCACAGCGCATCGAAGCTCAGGGGGCGTCAGCCGCCGGCTATGAGGCGCGGGGCTCGTTTTCGTCCGCGACGTCCTCGCTGGCGAAGCCGCTGAGCCGATCGGCCACAGCAAAGAAGACGGCAAGCCCCAGTGTCACTGCGATGGACGCCATCGGTGCGAGCCAGGCGAGGCCAAACGCACTGAGGTAGAGGAGAAGTGTGACCGCCTGCGTTCGGGTTATCCGGCGGCGATCCTGCCTGCTGACGCTTCTGAGAAGGCGGCCCGGCCGCGCGCAAAGGTATCGCCAAAGCAGATTGAAGAACAACGCCACCCACAGAAGCGCGCCTGTATAAAGCGCCGCCGGCGCCGTCGCATCGGAGGTGTTGACGTGGTCAGCGAGGACAGATGTCGAGAATGGCATGATCGCAACGCCGAGCAGCAGGCCGCCATTGAGGTAGAGAAAGCCTGTGTCTGCCTTGGTGGTGATCCGCATCAGCTCATGGTGCGACACCCAGAGGATGTAGATGTTGACGAAGCTGACGATGTAGGCGAGCGCCACGGGCCAGAGGGCCACGAGTTGGTGTTCTATCGACCTGCCATTGCTCTCCTCGGGCAAGCGAAGGTCGAGAACCAGAAGCGTGATAACGATGGCGAAGAAACCGTCGGTGAAAGCCTCGACACGATGGGTCCCGCGTTCGCCTGGGTCTTCCATGCCAGTGAGGAGGTCAGGAGTTGTTCGAGGTCACGGCCCCGACATCGGTCGACATGAGGCCTTCGTCGCTAGCCATGCCGCCTGCAACGCCCAGCATCAGGATTGCCGCTATAAAACCCAGACTAATGATGTGAGATAGTTTCCAGGAACGCGTCATGATGAACTCCAACCGGCTAACGCACCTGACAGCCTTCAGTTGCTGGTTAATCAGATTCCCTTGGCAGCCACAAAATCCCATGGCCGCTGCGCGGCCAATGAGCTGGTGGCGATCGCGGCGCGCATGACCCTCGGTCTGGGCGCGGCGTTATTGCGCCTATTTCAGAAGACCCGCGGCGCGGAGCGCCTTGTTGATCACGTCGCCAACATCGATCGCGCCTGGCCGCGACGCCTTCCAGTTTGGCGCAGGGCGAGGGAAGGGCGCAGTCTGTACTGTCGTGTCCGTCTCGAGCTCTTGAGGTCTGGCGATCGGGACGGTTGGTGTTGAGGGAAGCGGCTCGAATCCCCAGGATTTCAGCATCTCAAGCGTGGATGAGACGCCGGCCTCAAGGAGGTATGGGCCCGGCACTCCGACGGAATTGGGCTCGCGCGTGCTGAGCGGAGCGCCATGACCCATGCCTCGAATGCGGCGGTGCTCCACCACGACATTGCCGGAGCTGTTGCGCCATTGGCGGTGGTCACTGGCCCCGCCGGTGACGAGGTCAACCCCGTGCACATTGACCCACTGGCGTGTGAGGGCATCGCCAGCGCGTGGCGATACGGTCGCGTCATTATCGCCGTGCCAGATCGATACCCGCGGCCAGGGCCCCATGTGTCCATTGGCGCGCCGCACGCGATCGCCAAGAGACTGGTCGCTGTGGTCGCGCTGATGCGCCATCGCGGCGAACGCTTCCTGCACATTGCTGGCGCCGCCATAGGGCAGGCCGGCTATGATCGCTCCGCCGGCAAACGTTTCCGGATAGGCGGCGAGCAAGACATTCGCCATTGCCCCGCCAGCCGAGAGGCCAGTGACGTAAATCCGCTGAGGGTCGATGTCGTGTTGCGCAGCGGCGTAGGCGACCATCTGTGCGATCGACGCCGCCTCACCTCCGCCGCGGCGGATGTCGCCAGGGTTGAACCAGTTGAAGCAGAGATTGGGATTGTTGACGGACACCTGCTCGGGACACAGCAGAACGAAGCCATACCGGTCTGCTGCTTCGAGCCATCCCGCACCCCGCGCATAGCCCTCGGCGCTCTGCGTGCAGCCATGCAGGACGACAACCAACGCTGGCTTCGCAGCCAGGATTTCCGGCCGGTACTCAAGCATGGTCAGCGCGCCGGGATTGGGTCCGAACGCAGGAACGGCGCGGAGAACCTTGTTTGGTGCGCGATGGGATGTCGACGCTGCCCTTGCCCGTGCAAGCAGTGCGAGCGTCGAGCCAAGTCGGGCCATGATCTTACCTCTCTACGCTATGCTGCAGCGCAGCATGGAAGCGGAGATCTGGCCAGCGGTATGTTCATAACATTGGATCGAACGAGACGTTGCGGGCGCCGTCCGCGCTGAGCCTAGAACAGCACTCATGAGAGTCGTTCCGCGTACGGCCAAATACAAAGTGCGGATCAGCGCTTGCTCAGCGACGACAACACCAGGCCCGCGAGCACAGCGAGACCCACCGCAGCGAGCGGGCGATCCTTGATCTTCTCAACCAACAGGTCGCGGTAATCGGAAGCGGTTTCGGCTGCGCCGTCGGCAATATCGCCTACGCGCCTGGCCTGCGTCTTTGCTTGGCCAGCAGCCAGCTTGCCGGTCGATTTCGCTAGAGAAGCGAAGTCCTCCCGAATGGCGCTCAGGTGCTCCATCACCTGCTCCAGGTCACTGGGGGTTTTCGCAGATGCTTTTTCGCTGGTGGTTGTGGACGTTGTCAAAAGATAGATCTCCCGGCGCGCCGCATCTGCGGCGCGTCCCTTATATCTAGAGCGCCTTTTTCTGATGCACAGGACGCCAGGCGAACCTTTTGGATTGGTCGTCCAGATACGCCCCACGAGTGGCCGGAAATGGTCAATGCGCAACGCGGTGCTGGCGCCGGAAGACATGTTCGGGTGACCTCCAGGAACCCGCTTCCGGCGAGCGCATTGAGTCGTGACGGCCGCCATCTGGGCGGCCAATATTCCATGGAAAATTCAATGGCCACGAAGCCTGCCAAGACGCCAGACGCCATCGCGCTGCTCAAAGCCGGCCACCGGACGGTGGAGGAGCTGTTCGAGAAATACGAGAGCGCCCGCGGGAGCGCCTCAAAGTCGAAGATCGCCAAGCAGATCTGCCTGGAGCTTTGCGTCCACACCACAATTGAAGAGGAAATCTTCTATCCTGGCGTCGTTGGCGAAGTCGAAGAGGACAAGCTCGATGAAGCGTATGTCGAGCACGACGGCGCAAAGGCGCTGATCGCCGAGCTGCTGGCGGGATCTCCCGACGACGACTTCTACGACGCAAAGGTTAAGGTCCTGTCCGAAGAGATCAAACACCACGTCAAGGAAGAAGAAATGCGTGACGGTATCTTCGCTCAGGCCAAACAAGGCGGCGTTGACCTGGCTGCGCTCGGCGAGAAAATGGCCGCCAGAAAAGCCGCTCTTGTAAAGACGTTCAAGGCGTCCGGCATCCCCATACCGGAGACGCGTTCGATGAAAGGTGTCCCCCTGGTCGCCGGCGCTCCCGTCGGCTAACGGCACACCGGCGCCGCAGATGGACTCCGAACTCCTCATCAACATCTGCGGTGTTGCGGCTGGTGTCTGCTCCATGGCGAGCTTCGTGCCGCAGATCGGCAAGATCGTGAAGGCGCGGTCGGCGGAAGGTGTCTCTCTGAAGATGTTTGCCGTCACCGTAACCGCCTTCGTCCTGTGGACGGTTTATGGCTGCCTGCTTCAGTCCTGGCCGATCGCGCTATCGAATGCTGTGTGTCTGTCGCTAGCCCTGATCATTGTGGTCCTGCGACTGCGCTACGGGGATGGGAAAAGCGGTTGATCTGCCCGGCCGCACCGCGCGCCGGCTGCAACAAGCATGTTTCGCGCAACCGCGCCTTGAGCGCTTGCGGCCAAGGAACCTGGCCTGGGCGCGAACATTGGTATCGACGGGCCCGCTCAGGAAAATCCAGGTCGCGATGTACTGTTCTTTGACGTCCCGTCCAGCGTCGCGCTTCGACCGGACTGAACCCCGCAGCGGGAGCAAGGCAGCATGAAGCCGTTCGAATCGCCGGCCCCGGACGCCCGAACGCCTCATCTCGAGGCCAGGCGTAATCTCAAGATGGCGAGGTCGGCCCACGCCTACGTCCGCGGCAATACGATCCGCTTCTATGAATGGCTCGATACAATCAGCGCCAAGCGCATCCCCGTTGGACCACCTGTGTGGATCTGCGGCGATTGCCACGTGGGCAATCTGGGTCCAGTCGGCAGTGTCGAGGGCGACGTCGAGATCGAGATACGCGATCTCGACCAGACCGTCATCGGCAATCCAATCCACGACCTGATCCGTCTGGGCCTCTCGCTGGCGACCGCGGCGCGAGGCTCGGATCTTCCCGGCGTTGTCACTGCGCGGATCATCGAGGCTCTGATGGAGGGGTATGAGGCCGCAATCGACATCAACGTCGACGACGATGCACAGCCCGTCGCAGCGCCCGACGTCGTCAAGTTTACCATGAAGCGCGCGTTGGGCCGTCGCTGGCGCAATCTTGCGGAGGAGCGGATCGAGGATTCTGACGCTGCCGTCCTGCGCGGACCGAAATTCTGGATGCTGTCGGACGTGGAGCGGCAGGAGGTGACCGCACTCTTCGAGCAGGATGAAGTACGCAGCCTGATCACCCGGCTGAACTCGCGGCCAGACGATGCGCAGATCAAGGTTGTCGACTCCGCGTACTGGATTAAGGGTTGCAGCTCGCTTGGCCGCCTTCGCTACTCGGTGCTTCTCAAAGTCGGAGAGAAGGGCGACCGCCAGCTCTGCCTTGTGGATATCAAGGAGGCGTTGCGTGCAGCCGCTCCACGGGCGCGGAATATATCGATGCCCAAAGACAACGCCAAGCGCGTGGTCACCGGAGCGATGAACCTGTCGCCCTATCTGGGCGAGCGCATGTTGCCCGCGCGCATCCAGGACACGCCGGTCTTTATTCGCGAGCTTCTTCCCCAGGATCTCAAGCTCGACATCGATACACTGACGCCGGCGGAGGCGCGGAAATCCGCGCGCTATCTCGCCTGGGTCGTCGGAAAGGCCCATGCCCGCCAGATGGACACGTCAACCCGCAAGGCATGGCTGGCCGAACTGGCGAGAAACCGGTCCGAGTCCCTGGACGCGCCGACATGGCTTTGGCGCAGCGTCGTCGAGCTGGTTGCCAGTCATGAGGCCGGGTATCTGGATCACTGCCGTCTATATGCGCTGACGTCGGTTACCTGAAACCACCAAGACTACCGTACTGCTGAACGCAATACGGTGACGCTTTTAGACCGCCGTCAGTTGGCCTTGTCGATGACGTCCTCGGCCTTGTCGGCCGCTTTCTCCAGCGGGTTCTTCTCTTCGCAGGCAGCCAGCGAGAAGCCAGCGAGAACAACGAAGGCGAGCAGCAGCGATTTCACGGTAAGTCCCTCCAGGTAACGTCCGTCGATCTTAACGCGCTGCGTTGGTGCGCGTTCCGGTTGGTTTCTTGGACGTAGACCTGCCACGGCCGTTCCCGATCATGGGGACTGCAACGCATGCCTTTGCGTCTCCAACCGATCCGAACGCCCGCAGGGACACGTTTGCTTGTCACGCCCATTGAGCGCCCGACGCATGCCCGCACAAGGGGCCGAGGCTTCGCGCCCAGCAAGACATCTGGGCGCTGCAGGCCGCACCAACCCCTTGCGCGGTCACCGCTCTGCTTGCTGACCGGTCGCTTCCGAGGGGCGTCGCAAACGCGACCCCGGCGGGACTGATCCCGCGGGATCAGAAGGAAGACAACCATGGATCGCGCATCGTTCGAACTCATCGGCAATGTCGGCAAGCTTGAGATCAAGCCGGTCAAGGACAACAAGAAGCTCGCCATCATCTCGCTCGCCACATCGGAGCGTTGGAAGACCGAAGGCGGCGACTGGAACGAGAAGACCTACTGGCACCGCGTGGCGGTCTTCGCCCCCGCCAAGGTCACCCTTATCGAGAACGCCGTCCAGAAAGGTACGCGCCTCCGGCTCGTCGGCCTGATCCGTCCCGGCTCCTGGGAGGATGAGCGCGGAGCTACCCGCTACTCCGTCGAGTTCGTCGTGACGGGCTTCGGCGAGGTCGAAATCCTCGCGCGCGGCAAGCCGAAGGCCGAGGCTCCTCTCGAGGAAGCGCCTGCGGCCGAAGAGGCTCCCAAGGCCAAGCGCAAAAAAGCCGCGTGATGCGCTGGGCCGGCCGCCACCGCGGCCGGCCCTTATCCGTTCAATGACCCCATTTCGCTGGAAACATACATGTCATCCGCATCATCGACTGCGCTCATAGCGCAGGACCTCACCCAATTCACAGGAAGCCAGACCTTCTACCGTCACCCGTTGTCCGGAGGATGCGTCTACACAGAAGGCGTTCAGTATCTGGCTGAAGCCGGAGCGGCCTACTGGCTGCTCGACGCGATCCTGTGTCCTCAACCGCACCATCCCGAGCTCCGCAGCGCCGAATTCCAGGTCTGGA
>DASYKO010000364.1:0-23175 GCA_035995285.1 Hyphomonadaceae bacterium
GAGGCCGCCGACCAGACGATGCGCGGGGACGCAGGATGCTGCGTTTCTTCGAACTACCGGTAGCGCTGGCTAACCCCAGCGACGCCAACACACGCAGGGCCATCCTGCGTCCCCGGCCCTCCTTTGCGGAGCGCCACCCGAACCGCTGCGGCCCGAGAGGGAAAAGCGGGAGGCATCCCAGGCAGCTCAAGCTGGCCTGAATGCGGGATCACGCCCGCTCATGTTATTGTATAACGCTAGAAAGAAAGCCTCGACTTCATGCGCCAATCGTTCCGCCTGCGATCTGCCCCGCCCGCCTGCGCGGCTTCACGCCGACTTCGCTCGACGCTGCTTTGCCGCTAGCCTTCGACTCACGTGGAGTTCGACCATGCTGAAGCACGTGCCCAATGCGCTCACGCTCACGCGCCTCATCCTGGCGCCGGTAATCGCGTTCGCCGTGTGGCAGGCCTATGCGGTCTCCTCCGAGGGCGGATCGAGCCCGTTCTGGCCGCTGCTCGCGCTCGGCCTGTTCGTGTTCGCCGCCCTCACCGACCTCGTCGACGGCATCGCAGCGCGCGCCTTCAACGCGGAATCGAAGTTCGGCCGGATCATCGATCCGATCGCAGACAAGGCGCTGGTCGGCCTGCCGCTCATCGCTATCGCCGTGGTGGCCTCTCAGATCGGGCAGGAACTGTGGTGGCTCGCTGCCGCATGCACCGGGATCATTGTCACGCGCGACCTCATCATGACGCTGTGGCGCCTGTTCTCGAAGGACGGCGAAGGCGTGCGCGTGTCGAAGCTGGCCAAGTGGAAGACTGCGGTCGAGATGGCCGCCGTGGGCTTGCCGATCCTGATGGTGGCCGCTCCCTCGCTGCTGCGCATGTCGGGAATGGGCGAGGGCCTCTCCGGCGCGCCGGAGATCGGCATCGCCATGATGTTCCTCTGGATGGCGCTGCTGATCATAGCCGCAGCGCTCTCGGTGATGACGGCGTCACAATACGCGTTCGGCAAGCCGAAGGCCGAGGAAACCCCTCGCGAGCAGGAGAGCGTGGAGACAGCTCCGAAAGCCTCACTCACCGAGCCGCCGCCGTCAGATGCGGAAGTCGCGCCCTGGGCCGGGACCTAGGTCCAAAACGCGAAAGGCCGCGCCCGGGGGGAAGAGCGCGGCCTCGCGGAAGGGTGCGCGGGAGGGGGACAATCGCGCAACCGGACTTGGTAGACGCGCGGGAGAAGCAAACGCGGCGTCCATATGTGCTATAAGCACATATACTGGTAAACGAGGTATTAATTTTCGAAAGCATCTCTCCCTTGGGCCATGAAAGAGGCCCTGCTTCAGGCTTTCAGGCCGGCCAGATTCCCGCGCAGCATCTGCAGGACGCCCGAAAAATCCTTGCCGCCATAGCCCAGCCGGTCGAACAGCGCATACAGCGCCTCCGCCTGCGCCCCGAGCGGCGTCGTGGCGCCGGAGCGGGAAGCAGCTTCCTGCGCCAGCTTGAGGTCCTTCAGCATCATCGCCGCAGCAAACCCGCCCTCATAATTGCGGTCGGACGCCGTCTGCGGACCGACCCCCGGCCACGGCGCATAGGTCGACAGCGACCAGCACTGGCCCGACGACTTGGATGCGATCTCCGAGAAACGCTCCGCCGACAGGCCCAGCTTCTCGGCCAGCGCAAAAGCCTCGCACGTGCCCAGCATCGAAATACCCAGCAGCATGTTGTTGCAGATCTTGGCCGCCTGCCCCGCCCCATGATCCCCTGCGCGGATCACCACACGCGCCATCGGCTTCAGCGTGTCCTCGACCTGCGCAAACGCCGGCTCGTCGCAGCCGACCATGAAGGCCAACGTTCCGGCGTCAGCCGCAGCCGTCCCGCCAGAGACAGGCGCATCGGCAAAGCGGAAGCCGGCAGCCTTGGCCTGCCCCGCCACAGCGCGGGCGCTGTCGACATCGATGGTGGAGCAATCGATCAACAGCGCCGATTTCGGTGCGTTAGGGATGATCTCCTCGCCATAGACCTTCCACACATGCGGCCCGGCCGGCAGCATGGTGATCACCGCATCGGCGCCCTTTACGGCGTCAGCCACCGATCCCGCTCGCTTGCATCCCGCGGAAGCAGCCTTTGCGAGCGCTGCGTCCGAGAGGTCGAACGCCGCAACCTCCCGCCCGCCCCCGGCCTGCCGCGCAGCCATGCCGCCGCCCATGTTTCCCAAGCCGATGAATGCGATGCGGGTCATGTCCAGTTTCCTCGATTTACGCGGCCTCTAACGGGCGAGGCCACCAGTACTAAAATCCGCGAGCCCGGCAAACTCTCTCATGGGGAGAAAGCACATGAGAAACGAGGCGCAACCCTGCATGGTCGCCCCGCTTCACCTGCTGCATTCACCTGCCGGTTTCACTTGCTGCTTTCTCTGGCCGCTTCCCCGGCCACGTTGAGGAGAGAAAAACATGCCCGCCCCGTCGCCCTACCGGATTCTCGAGATCGGCCTGGCGTTTTTTGCCTCCAAGACATTCCTGTCTGCCGTGGGAATGCAGCTGTTCACCGTGCTGGGCGACAAGGCGATGACAGGGGCGGAGCTGCAGAAGGCGCTCAACCTGCACGACCGCGCCAATCCGGATTTCTTCGACGCCCTACTGGCCATGGGCTTCCTCGAGCGCGAGGGCGACGGCCCCACCGCACGCTACCGCAACACGCCCGACACAGCGCACTTCCTCATCCGCGGGGCCGAGGCCTACATGGGCGGCATCTTCGAATACTCGGACCAGCGTCTCTACAAGGCCTGGGGCGACCTTTCGGAAGGGTTGCGCACCGGCGAGTCCACCAATGAAGTGAAGCTCAAGACATCCAAGGGCGCCTTCGACGAACTCTACAAGGATCCGCAGCGGACCGAACAGTTCGTGGAAGGCATGGCGGGCTCGCTGATCCACAACGCCTATGCACTGGCGGAAAAGTACGAGTTCGGCCGTTACAAGACCATGTGCGACATCGGCGGATCGAGCGGCGTGCTGGCGATCGCCGTGGCGCGGCGTCATCCGCACCTCAAGATCATCACCACCGACCTGCCGCAGGTCATCCCGCACGCCCAGCGCAAGGTCGACAAGGCGGGCCTTACCGACCGTATCACCGTGCACGCGGTCGATTTCCTCAAGGACGATTTCCCGAAGGTCGACGTCATCACGATGAGCCAGGTGCTCCACGACTGGAACCTCAAGCACAAGATGCACCTGATCAAGGCGGCCTATGAAGCCCTGCCGACGGGCGGCGCCTTCGTGGTCGTCGAGACGCTGATCGATGATGACCGGCGCAAGAACATGTTCGGCCTGCTGACCTCGCTCAACGCACTGGTCGAGACCGGCAATGGCTTCGACTATACCGGCGCCGACTTCGCGAAGTGGGCGGGAGAGGTTGGCTTCCGTCGCACGGAAGTCCTGCCGCTCATTGGCCCGACCAGCGCGATCATCGCGTACAAGTAACGCGCTACGGCATCAACTCGGGGCGATATTTTTCGCCCCAGTCCATGCAATAGCATTTGGCGCCTGAGCAAGCTTCGCGCTCGACCCATGCATTGCTGCGGAAGCTCCAGAGATAGCTGCTATGGCCGGCCTCGAGGCGCGCATGGCTGCCGTTGTACTCGGACATTCCAAACGCGATCATGACGGGAACGGGCGAACGCCGGTAATTGCAGAAGGCGGCGAACTGCTCGACCGCACGCGCGTGAATGTAGACGCTGAGCGTTATTTCAGAGACGATCCATCCGATCGCCAAACCTGCGATGATGCCCGCTATCGCAGAAAGTTTCGGGTTCTGGCGGCGACGTCCGACAAGCCGCCACACGGCCGCGGCAGCTGCAATCGCGACGGCAATGAACGATACAGCCCAGACCGGCGCTTTCGCTGTAGCCAAGCCCAGCATCAGAAATGGATAGAGCGGACCGAGCAGAAAGAAATCGAGGCCGGAGAACGCGCCGTCGTTCATAATGAGTCCGCTGAAGAAAAACCCGAGCGGATACAGGGCCAGAACAAGGACGCCGGACGCGAAGAACCATGCGCTCTGCGAGCGCAAGCTCCAGATAGCGCCTGCCAGAACGCCCAGGTGAAGAAGGACAAACAAGACAAGCACAGATGCGCCCCCGCCAACCGGCAGCTTGATCGCCCTGGAATGCGGCGGAGCAAGGGCCGGCAATTGACGTTTTGGCGCAATCATCTTGTGGCGCGCGAGTTGTTCTCGCATTCTAGGCGCAAGGTCGGGAGATCGCGATGCGTTGGTTTCTGGTAGCCGCTGTTTTTGTGTCGTGCGCGGCGTGCGCGTCTGCATCCTTCCCATCCGCAACGACGATCGAGGATACGTCCTTCACCGACGCGCAGGGTGTAAGAGCAATCCGGTTTTCCGGCCACATCGAAGCCAGCCCGGCGGACGTTTATCGTGCTGTAGCGACGGTAGCGGGCTGGAAGACCTGGGCCGTGCCATCCGCTTTCGGCGAAGCAAGAGCCGGCGGGGTGATGGAGACGAGCTACAACCGCGCGGCGAAGGCCGGCGACCCCGCGAACATCCAGCAGGAATTCATCGAGCTGGTCCCCGGCCGCAAGGTGGTGTTCCACACCATCCGCACGCCGCCGGGCTTTCCGCACGCCGACCTGTTCGTGAAGACGACAAGCACGATCGAGCTTTCGCTCGAAGGCAAAGGCACGCGGATGATCTTCACGCACTCGGGCTTCGGCCCCGGTGAAGGCTATGACCAGCTCTATGGTTTCTTCGCCGAGGGCAACAAGTCCACGCTGGAGAAGCTAAAGCAGCGTTTCGACACCGGGCCAGTCGACTGGGCCGCGGAGCAGAAGCCAGCGGGCTAGCGGGCCTGTCGCGGTGATACGTTGGGCAAGACAGGCCTTGCGTCGTAACACGGGCACGTCACCACATCGCACGAGCCGTATTTGAGCCAGCGATCTTGCTTGAAGCTCCACTGATACTGATATCCGTCGCCGCGGTAGTTCAGCGTTGCGTGCGTGCCGCCTCCGAGGTCGGAGTTACCCGCTGCGATCATATCGAACACGGACGCCCGGCGATAATTGCAGTAAGCGCCAAACTGCTCCGCAGCCCGTGCGCGTAGCGTGAGCTCGGCGCCCAGCTCGGTCGCCTGCCATGTCACAAGAAACGCAACCGCCATGCCCGCAAGCACGGGCGTCCTGACCAGACCGCTGCGGCGCTGAGCAAACCACCATGTCAGCAGGCCAGTTGCGAGGCCTGCAAGGACAATGAGCAGGACCCACCCCGGCGCCTCCTGAACAGAATACACGAGAACCAGAGGCGCGAAGAATACGCTCAGCAGGCCGAACGAGAACTCCGCGCCGAAAATTCCATCGTAGTTGATTTCGTGCGCCAGCCAGTATCCCAGCGGATACATCGCCAGCAGCATGGCGCAGGGGACAAACACCAGCAGCCTGTTGCTGCGCAGGCCAAAGGCGAGAGCGACGACCGGCCCGAAATGCCAAAGCGCGCTTAATATGAGCGAGACAAAGAACGGCAAGCAACGCCCCCAACCGACGCGCCTCTCCTCGCAACGCTTTGCGACGCAAGCGTGGCAGCGCTGCGGAGGACTGGTGCGAACTGGGGCGGGCCTAGGCCTGCGCCACATGACGCCGCGTGAACGAACGGCTACGCCCGAACTCGACGCCACGCATGGAAATGCGGCAGGACAGCCGCCGCGACTTTTTCATAGGTCTCCCATGTGTCCGGCACATGGTAGAGCGTATCCACATCTGGAAAGAGGCCGGAGTAGATCTCGAGGTATCCGTCGGGCCCACGCGTGTATTGGCCGTCAGCGCCATAGAAATCTGCGGCGAAGGCGTTGCCTTCCTCGTTCAGATCCTCGTCCGTGAACTTCTCATCGCATATTCGGATGAAAAGCGTTGCCGGCGTTTCCTGTCTGAGACGAACGCGCTCGTGATCCTCGGGGAAGTCCTCGACGTGCAACTCGCCTGCAAGACCCTCAAGCCACGCCCATACAACGAACATTGCGATGTGAGTTGCGCCAGCTTCACGCGGCAAGTCGGCGGGGAAGTCCCCGCCATAATGCCAGCTCGCGTCGTCGTACTTCACAAGCCTACCGCATCGTCGGAATAACAAAGCTCGAATCCGCAACATCACCCTCCGGCCACCGCGCGGTAACGGTCTTCACCTTCGTCCAGAACTTCACGCCTTCCATGCCGTGCTGGTTGGTGTCGCCGAAGGCGGAGCGCTTCCAGCCGCCGAAGGTGTGGTAGGCCACCGGCACCGGAATCGGCACGTTGATGCCGACCATGCCGACATTCACTTTCGATGCAAACTCGCGCGCCGCGCGCCCGTTGCGCGTGAAGATCGCAACGCCATTACCATACTGGTGCTTGCTCGGCAGTTGGATCGCCTGGTCGAGCGTGTCGGCGCGCACGATCTGCAGCACGGGCCCGAAGATCTCTTCCTGATACGTCTTCATGCCGGGCTTCACATTGTCGAACAGCGACGGCCCGATGAAAAAGCCCTTCTCATAGCCCTGCAGCTTGAAGCCACGGCCATCCACCACGAGATCCGCGCCCTCATCCTTGCCGAGCTGGATGTAGTTGGAAATCTTCTCCTTGTGCGCCGCCGTGACAACCGGCCCGTACTGCGCCGCAGGATCGTTGGACACGCCAACCTTCAGAGTCTCGATCTCCGCGACCATGCGGTCGCGCAGCTCGTCCGCCGTCTTCTTGCCGACCGGCACCACCACCGGCAGCGCCATGCAGCGCTCGCCCGCCGAACCGAACGCGGCGCCGGAGAGATCCTTCACGACCTGGTCCATGTCCGCATCCGGCAGCACGATGCCGTGGTTCTTGGCGCCGCCCATGGCCTGCACGCGCTTCCCGTTCGCAGCGCCGGTCTGGTAGATGTACTGCGCGATATCGGAGGAGCCGACGAAGCTCACCGCGCGGACTTCCGGATTATTGAGAATGGCGTCCACCGCCACCTTGTCGCCATGCACGACGTTGAGCACGCCGGTTACATCCATGCCGGCGGCCGCGCCTGCTTCCATGAACAGCTCGCCCAGGCGCACCGGCACGCTCGGGTCGCGTTCGGAGGGCTTGAGCACGAAGGTGTTGCCGACGGCGATGGCGACGCCGAACATCCACATCGGGATCATGGCGGGGAAGTTGAACGGGGTGATGCCGGCGACCACGCCCAGCGGCTGGCGCATGGAATAGACGTCGATCCCGGGGCCGGCGCCTTCGGTGTATTCGCCCTTGAGCGCATGCGGGATGCCGCAGGCAAATTCGATCACTTCGAGGCCGCGCTGGATGTCGCCCTTGCTATCGGCGACGACCTTGCCGTGCTCGCTCGAGAGCAGCTCGGCCAGCTGCGTCATGTTCGCCTCGACCAGCCGCTTGAACTCGAACATCACGCGCGCCCGGCGCTGCGGGTTCACCTGGCTCCAGGTCTGGAAGGCCCTGGAGGCTGCCTGCACGGCTGCATCGACATCCGCGCTCGAAGCGAGACCCACCTTGGCCTGCACTTCGCCGGTGTTGGGATTGAAAACATCGCCCTCGCGCTGGCCCGAGACTTTCGTGGCTTTGCCGCCGATGAAGCCGTCGATACGACGCATGTGACACTCCCGGATATGTGTTGTTGCGAAGTGTGATAGCGGCGCCGGGTTGACCCTGCCAGTCAAAAAGGTGACGCACGCGTTATGCCCGCTGACGCTACGATATTACCGGTAAAATTCCGCCTGCCCCGCCGCCCGAAGGCCGTGGTGTTCGACCTAGACGGGACGATCATCGATTCCGAGGCGTTGGTGCTGGAAGCCTACATGGCGGCGGCGAAGGCCCACCGCCTCCCTTTCACCCCTGAGCAGTTCCTGAGCCTGGTCGGCCACAACCGGGAAGTCAGCGAGCGGCGGATGCAGCAGTATTTCGGGCCTGATTTCCCGATGCAGGATTTCTACGCCTCGGTCGCCGCCCATGTCGGAGACAAGCACGCGCCGCTCAAGGACGGCGTGCTTGAGGTAATGGACGAACTCGACGCCATGGGCGCGCCCTACGCGCTGGCGACGTCCTCGGGCCCAGGCTGGGTGGAGAAGCACTTCAACGCCCACAGGCTGGGCAATCGCTTCCGCGGCGTGGTCACACGCGAGGATGTGAAGCACGGCAAGCCGCACCCGGAGCCCTATCTCAAGGCCTCGAGCATGCTGGCCCACCTGCCGGCGGACATCGTGGCGTTCGAGGATTCGCCTACGGGTGTTGCCTCGGCGCACGCGGCTGGCTTGATGACGATACTGATCCCTGATTTGATTCAGCCTGACGAGGAGACGCGCGGACGGGCCCTGCACGTCGCCAGGTCGATGCGGGATGTGCTGGAGCTGCTGAAGAACCCGTAGGGTGCATTAGGCCGAAGGCCGTAATGCACCATCGCACCACGTTCGTGAAAAGTGCGTGGAGCCGCCGTCGCGCCACGTCAACGAAAGAGGTGCATTACGGCCTTCGGCCCAATGCACCCTACTGCGATGTTACTGCGGCTGCCCCGGCCAGGCCTTGTCGATCGGCAGCGCCGGGTTGGCGGTGATCTTGAGCACGGCGCAGTGGTGGTAGGTGAACTCGCCTTCCGGGTTCAGCCCATGCGATTCCATGAACTGGATGATCTGCAGCGTGCACTTGTCGCAATTGATGTTCGGCAGCTTGATGTCTGCTTCCCAGAACGTATCCGCAGCCGGCTTCTCATGGTGGAGGAACAGGCCATCGGCCAGCACAGGCATCTGCGGATTGGATTCGATCTTGCCCGAGACAGAGATCGGCCCGCGCGCGCCTTCCTTGGTCGTCGGGATCGGATCGGCCGGCAGCTCTTTCCGGTCGAGCACCGACAGCGCCACGCGGTAAAAGCCGGGGTGGTAGATCGTTTCCTTGATCTTGATGTGGACCTTCTCCCCGCCCGCCATGGCGGTGACCTTGCCGGTCTCCTCGCCCTTGGTCTTCTCCGACGTGCCGCACGGCGCGGCCTTCTGCGGATCGCCCAGCGCATTGGCGGTGATCCACGAATCCGGAGCGACAAGAATGAAGTGGGCAGAGGCGGTCCCGACCGCGAACAACGCAACCGACGCGCAAAGAGCTGCTGGCCAAATAGCCTTGGTGAACGCTTTCATTTATCCGTCTCCCGGAAATCTCGAACCTTACAATGTCTACTCCACTGTTTTGCCCGCGGCGACCAGCCCCACGCAACACACGGCATAAACTCACTGTGTCACTGCAGGCGTAAATCTATGCGGCTTGACCCTACGCCACGGCGTATGTCCTTTACCGCCAGCTAGAGGGGCTGACACATGAAAACCCGCGCCGCAGTCGCGTTCGAGGCCAAGAAACCGCTGGAGATCGTCGAGCTTGACCTCGATGGCCCGAAGGCCGGCGAGGTGCTGGTCGAAATCAAGGCCACGGGAATTTGTCACACCGACGCCTACACGCTCGACGGCTTCGATAGCGAAGGGCTGTTCCCATCCATCCTCGGCCATGAAGGCGCGGGCATCGTGCGCGAGGTCTGCGCGGGCGTCACCAGCGTGAAGCCAGGCGACCATGTGATCCCGCTCTACACGCCCGAATGCCGGCAGTGCAAAAGCTGCCTCTCGCAGAAAACCAACCTCTGCACCGCCATCCGCGCCACGCAGGGCAAGGGCGTGATGCCGGACGGCACCAGCCGCTTCAGCTATCAGGGCAAGCCGATCTACCATTACATGGGTTGTTCGACCTTCTCGAACTTCACCGTGCTGCCCGAGATCGCGGTCGCAAAGATCCGCACCGACGCGCCGTTCGACAAGGCCTGCTATATCGGCTGCGGCGTCACCACCGGCGTGGGCGCAGTCGTGAAAACCGCCAAGGTCGAACCCGGCTCGAACTGCATCGTCTTCGGCCTCGGCGGCATCGGCCTCAACGTGATCCAGGGCCTCAAGATGGTGGGCGCCGACAAGATCATCGGCGTGGACATCAACCCGCTGAAGAAGGAATGGGGCGAGCGCTTCGGGATGACCCACTTCGTCAACCCCAACAACGTCACCACCGATCTCGTGCAGTTCCTCGTGGCGCTCACCGATGGCGGCGCCGACTACACCTTCGACTGCACCGGCAACACGCAGGTCATGCGCACCGCGCTTGAAGCCTGTCACCGCGGCTGGGGAACCAGCGTCGTCATTGGCGTGGCGGAATCCGGCAAGGAAATCGCAACAAGGCCGTTCCAGCTGGTCACCGGCCGCGTCTGGAAAGGCTCGGCCTTCGGCGGCGCACGCGGTCGCACCGATGTGCCGAAGATCGTCGACTGGTACATGGACAAGAAGATCGAGATCGACCCGATGATCACCCACACGCTCAAGCTGGAAGAGATCAACAAGGGCTTCGACCTGATGCACGAAGGCAAGAGCATCCGGAGCGTGGTGGTTTTCTAGCGATGCTCCGCACCTGCCTCCTCGTGCTCGCGATCGGCGCTTTCGCTCCCGTGGCGATGGCGCAGTCACAGGCCACGCCCGCAACGGCTTTCGCCCGCTTCATCGAGCTTGCGAACACCGGCGGCCTCGGCTCACCCGAAGGCCAGGCCCTGCTCACCGGCGAGGCCAAGGCTGCAGCAACCAACGCCGTCAGCGCCTTGCCCGCGCCTGAGCGTGTCGTGACCATCAGCTCCGATAAGGCCGCAGCCCATCTCGTTTTCAAAGGCGCGGACGGCCTGGAAAGCGACGCCTATTTCTACCTGGAGCGGACAGACGACGCCTGGCGCGTCTCCGCCTTCCGCCAGATGGCGATGACCGACATCAGCTACGTGCTCCTGCGCGAAATGAACAAGCAGGCCACTCTGTCTCCGGCCGATCAGGACGAGAAGCGCAATCTCGAGCTGCTGCTGTCCAGCAACCGCCAGCTCCGCGCCTGGTTCGCCGCCAACCAGCCCGCACTCGACGCGCTAGCACAAACCGCGGATCGTTCCGCGAGCGATCCGGCGATCCAGCTCCGCCTCAAGGCGCTAGGCATCAGCGTCGCCCAAAAGGTCCGCGATCAGATCGTTCTCACCATCGGCGGCGCCGTCGACAACACCGTCGGCATCCTTCGCGCAGGACCTTCCGGGCCACCGACGATCAGCCCATCGGAATTCATCTGGGTCGAACCCCTCGGCGACGGCTGGTATCTCTTCCGCACGACCTGAGCAGGTGAGACCGGCCGGTATTTTCGCCGTAAAGTGCAGGAGTGCGCGCAATTCAAAACCGGGCTCTAGGTAAACCTTAACGAACCTGGCGCCATATTCCGCGACGTTCTCAGCCATCGGATGCGCCCCCGTGAGCTACGACATCATCGCCTTCGACAACGAATCCGCCCCGCCCGACCGGCTCGAATTCCTCGACTGGATCGCGCGCCAGTTCCGTTCGGTGGACGGCCATCATGGCGCGGACATCGCAACCCTGCCGCTCGGCCTCCAGGCCTGGCACCGCGAAATGCGCCAGCATTTTCCGCACGCCTACGATCCGCACGCCTATCCTCCCGGAACCTACCAGGCCGGCAAGCACACCAGCTACCGTTTCTCGAAACACGCCGTGCGCGTTTCGATCGACTGGGACGATAGCGCGCCCGCCTTTTACCGCGCCAAGAAAGCGGCGATGAGCTGCCGCGTCGGCCTGTTCGAGGCGAGCGGCGTCGACAGCGCGGTATGGATGTTCTCGCGCAAGAAACGCTTCGAGATCGTGCACACCGCCAACCGCGAAGCGGCGGTCTAGGACTGACTCGCAGCCCTCGCCTCGCCCGTGTATGACGGGGGGCATGGTGAAGATCGAGACCCTCAAATCCTATCGCGTGGCCGGCGGAGACCTGCGCTATTGCCGCCATGCGAGCGAGGCGACGGGCACGCCCATGACGTTCAGTGTGTTCACGCCCGACGGACCGGGCCCCTTCCCCGTTCTCATCTGGCTATCCGGACTTACCTGCACCGAGGACAATTTCACGACCAAGGCCGGGGCCTATCCGGCCGCCGCCGAGGCTGGACTGATGATCGTGGCACCCGACACCTCCCCGCGCGGCAAGGATGTGGCGGATGATCCGGCATACGATCTTGGGCAAGGCGCAGGCTTCTATGTCGATGCAACGCAATCGCCCTGGACGCCTCATTTCAATATGGAAACATACATTGTCCGCGATCTCGTCGAACTCGTGCGGCAAGGATTTCCGGCAGACCCGGTCAAGCTTGGAATCTCGGGCCACTCGATGGGCGGGCATGGCGCACTGACCCTGGCCCTGCGCCATCCGGAACTCTTCCGGTCTGTCTCGGCTTTTGCGCCAATCTCCTCGCCCATGAACTGTCCATGGGGCGAGAAAGCATTCACAGCCTATCTTGGGCCCGACCGCGAAACCTGGCGTGCGCACGATGCCTGCGAGCTTGTGCGCAATGGCGTCACGCGCGGATACTTTGACGACATACTTGTCGACCAGGGATTGGCCGATCAGTTCCTGTCGGAACAACTGAAACCGGAATTACTGGAACAAGCATGCCGCGAAGCCGGGCAGAAACTCACGCTCAGGTTGCAACACGGCTACGACCATAGCTATTTCTTCATGGCAAGTTTCATCGCCCAGCACATCGACTGGCACGCGAGGCGTCTGGCGTGAGGTTTTCTTGTGCACAGCTGGATTCGCATACATTTTCAAATGTAAGCACGGCTTAATTAGACAGCCACAAGAATTCGATATATTTCCGCCTTGAACAATCCGGGTTGGGACTCGAGAGTTCATTCAGAAAACAAAGGTATCCCCTAATGGCGTCGCGCCTTCCCAATATCGACAACCTGTCTCTTGCCGATCTAAACGAACTCATTGCGCGCGCCCAACGGGCGATCGCAGACAAGAAGAACGAGGCCAAAGCCGGCTTCCTGCAAAAGATGCGCGCGGATGCGGCGGCCGCCGGGCTCGACTTCGACGAAGTGCTGGGCAAGGGCTCGGGCGGGCGCAGGCAGCGCTCCGACAAGGGCGTCAAGCTGAAGCCCAAATATGTCGGCCCCAATGGGGAAATCTATACCGGCCGCGGCCCCACGCCGAAATGGCTCAAGGCGCTGGAGCGCAAAGGCGAGAAGCGCGAGAAATATCTCGCGAAGTAGGCGTCTTCAGACAACGGAATTCGCGGCCCGGGATGAGAATTCCGGGCCGCATTCTTTGCGGCGGCAATTCCCGACGGCGGCGAGGAGATTTGAGGATCTGGCTTCAGGCTTGCCGAGGCCCGTCTTCGCGCTTTGCGCTTCGACGCGGCAGCCTTCGCGAACTTCTTCCGAGAAAGCTGGCTCGCCGAGCCGAAGCGAACGAAGTTCGCGAAGGCTGGTAGTGGGACCCGGAATCGAACCGGGGACCTCAGGATTATGAGTCCTGCGCTCTAACCGGCTGAGCTATCCCACCGGAGCCAATCGAGGGGCGGGATATACGCGCGGGGTTCACGATGCGCAAGGCGGTATGGCGAGCGGACTAGACCCCTGTCATTCCAGCGACTTTTTCCCCGATCGCCAGCGACGAGGTCAGCCCGGGGCTCTCTATGCCGATGAGGTTTACCAGCCCTGGAACGCCATGGCTTTCAGGCCCATCGATGATGAAATCTCCCGAAGCCTTGCCGGGGCCGACAATCTTCGGCCGCACGCCGGAATAGTCCGGCGCCAGCGCGCCATCCTTGAGGCCCGGCCAGTAACGGCGGACTTCGCGATAGAAGTGCTCAGCGCGGGCGGGATCAACCTCATAGTCGAAAGGCGGCTCAGTCCCCTCCGGCAGCCATTCTGCATCCGGCCCCAGCCGCGTGCGGCCGCCAAGGTCGATGGCGAGGTGCAGGCCCTGACTGGTCTGGGAATGCATCGGATAGATCAGCCGCGCAAACGCCGCCCTGCCCGATGCAGTGAAGTATGAGCCCTTCACCCACCACATCTGCATTCCCGGATACTGCGGCCCGCCCTCGATCTTGCGCGCAATCGGCAGCGCGTAGTGGCCGGCCGAATTGATGATGGAGCGCGCGCGGATACGCGAAGGCGAAGCGCCGCCAGTTTCGATCCCGATGCCTGATTTCGTGACAGCGCCGCGGATCACCGGACTGTCGAACGCAATTGAACCGCCGCGATCCTCGAACTCACCCTGAAGCGCCAGAAAATATCCATGGCTGTCGAACAGGCCAGAGACGGCCGCGTGGATCGCCACGCGGACCTCAGGATTGAGCGAAGGCTCCAGCCGGCGCGCCTCCTCGCCATCGATCAGGCGGGTTTCCTCAACGCCATTGTCCATCGCCTGCTTCAGCAGGGCGGGCGTGGCAGCGGCTTCGTCGTCATCAACCGCGACGACAAGCTTGCCGCACTTGTGCGCCTCGACACCGTGAACCTTGCAGTATTCGTAAAGCTTGCGACGGCCCTCAACGCAAAGCTGCGCCTTGAGCGAACCTGTCTTGTAGTAGAGCCCGGCATGGAGCACCTCGGAATTGCGCGAAGAGGTTTCCGTAGCGATGGCCGAAGCTGCCTCCAGCACCAGCACATCGCGGCCCTTCAGTGCAAGCGCCCGGGCGCAGGCAAGGCCCACGGCGCCCGCCCCGATCACCACCGCGTCTGCGTCAAACGTTTCCATCTCAATCAAGCTCTAGTCGGAAAAGGTGAATGTTGTCATCCTGGGATCCTTCTCATCAGGCCGGACCGGGGCGGGTTACCCATGAAATTCTACAATTCGATCGGCCCCAACCCGCGCGTCGTTAAGATGTTCATGGCCGAGAAGGGGATCGATATCCCCCGCGTGGAGGTCGACCTCCGGGCCGGCGAGAATCGCCAGCCTGCCCACGTTGCCCGCAACCCTTCGGGCCAGATGCCGACGCTGGAGCTGGATGACGGCAGCTATCTCGCCGAGGTCACCGCCATCTGCGAATACCTCGAAGAGCTGCACCCCACGCCTCCCCTGATCGGCGCCAGCGCGCAGGAACGCGCGATGACGCGAATGTGGACGCGGCGCGTCGATCTCTACGTCGTCGAGCCGATGCTAACCGGTTTCCGCTCGTCGCAGGGCCTCAACTTCTTCAAGGACCGCATGCGCCTGCTGCCGCAGGCGGCTGACGACCTCAAAGTGCTGGCTCAGGAAAAGATCAGCTGGCTCGACAAGCTGATCGAAGGCCGCGAATTCATCGCCGGGCCACGCTTCACCCTCGCCGACATCCTGCTGTTCTGCACGATGGATTTCGCCGCGACAGTTGGTCAGCCACTGAACCCGGCCAATGCAAACATCACGGCCTGGTTCGAACGCATCAAGGCGCGCCCGAGCGCGGCCGCGAGCACAAAGTAAGCCCTACTCCGCCGCGACCATACGAGGCGCCGGGTTCGGCGCCGGGGCGTTCCACTTGGCCATCAGTCCGGCGAGCTTCTTCTCGGCCTTCTCGACCGCCTTGTCCTTCACATGGCCGTAGCCGCGGATCTCGTCAGGGATCGAGGCGATCTCCATGGCGAGTGCGTGGTTATCCGCCGTGAGTCCCTGAGCCAGCTTTTCGAGGCGCGCCAGATATTCATCGCGCAGGCGCCGCTCCATCTTCCGTTCTTCCGACTTGCCGAAGATGTCGAATGCCGTGCCGCGCAGCGATTTGAACCGCTTGAGAATGCGGAAGCCCGTCATCATCCAGGGGCCGAAGGGCTGCTTCACCAGTTCGCCCCTGTGGTTCTTCTTCGAGATCATCGGCGGCGCCATCATGAAGGTGAGCTTGGCGCCCTTGCCGAACGTGTCTTCCACTGCCTGCGCATAATCGGGGCGCGTGTAGAGCCGCGCGACTTCGTACTCGTCCTTGTAAGCCATCAGCTTGGAGAGATAAGTCGCCGCTGCGTAGGTCAGCTGCTCGCCCAGACCGAGATTGCTCTCCGCTGCACGGATGCGCGCGATGCGAGCCTCGTAGAGATCGCCATAGGCGGCGTTCTGGTAGCTCCGCAGCATTTCCGCACGGCGAGCGATGAGTTCGTCCAGCTTCAGCGGCTCGATCTCCGGACGTTTCGGCGCCAGCGCCTGGATCGTCTCCGGCTTCACCGCGGCGATGCGGCCAAGATCGAAAGCAGCTGCGTTCTCGGCGACCTTCACCTTGTTAAGCCGGTTGGCTTCATAGATAGCCGTATCGCTGATCGGGATAAGCCCGTTCTGCCAGGCCATGCCGAGCATGATCATGTTGGTGTAGATCGCGTCGCCGAAATGATGCTCGGCCAGCGCCTCGGCGTTCGTCGCCGCAAATGATTTCGCGCGCGTGCGGACGCGGGCGGTCAACAGGTCCGGATCAAAGCGCGCATTGCGGTCCTCGATGAATTCCTTGGTCGGCGTCACGTCATGGTTGGCGACGACTGCAGTGCGACCCTTGTCGAACATCACCAGCGCCTCGCCGGAGGAGGCCACGACGAGGTCGCATGCGATGATCACGTCGGCCGATGCCGGCGGCGTTTTCCCGGCCTTGATGTCGTCCGGGTCTTGCGCAAAGCGGACATGGCTCAACACCGGCCCGCCCTTCTGTGCAAGGCCCGTCATGTCAAGCGTCTGCGAAGCCTTGCCATCGACGTGCGCCGCCATGGCGAGGACAGCCGCAACCGTAGTGACGCCCGTGCCGCCGACGCCGGTGAACACCACATTCCAGGCCTCATGGCCGAGCGGCGGAAGCGTGGGACGTGGCAGGCTCGCCACATCGAATTTCGGCGTCGCGCGCTCGGCATCCGTCTTCCTGTCGCCGCCGGTGACAGTGGTGAAGCTCGGGCAGAAGCCTTCAAGACAGGAATAATCCGTGTTGCAGGTCGACTGGTTGATCTGCCGCTTGCGGCCATATTCGGTCTCGACCGGCTCGACCGACAGGCAGTTAGATTTTACCGAGCAATCGCCGCAGCCTTCACAGACCGCTTGGTTGATGAAGACACGCTTGGTCGGCGCCTCCATCTTGCCCCGCTTGATGCGACGGCGTTTCTCCGTAGCGCAGACCTGGTCGTAGATGAGAACGGAAACGCCGGGCGTTTCACGCAGCTCGATCTGCACTTCTTCCAGCTTCTTGCGGTCGAAGATGCGCGTGCCTTCGGGAAGATCGGTGACGCTGGCATAGCGTGTCGTATCGTCGGCGACGATGACGATGGTCTTGACGCCTTCGGCTTCGACCTGCCGCGCAATCTGCGGAACCGTCTGGCCACTTTCGACCTGCTGGCCGCCCGTCATCGCGACGGCGTCGTTGTAGAGGATCTTGTAGGTCGCGTTCACCTTGCCCGAGATCGCCGCGCGGATCGCAAGCGAGCCGGAGTGCGAATACGTACCGTCGCCCAGGTTCACGAACACATGCTTCTCGTCGGTGAACGGCATCTGGCCGATCCACGGCGTGCCCTCTCCGCCCATCTGCGTGTGCATGTCGGTGCGGCGCTCAGGCGTGAACGTCGCCATGTAGTGACAGCCGATACCGGCCAGCGCGCGCGAGCCTTCCGGCAGCGTCGTCGACGTGTTGTGCGGGCAGCCAGAACAGAAGTGCGGCTTCCTCGTATTGATCTGGTTCATGCCGGCCACCGCCGACTTCGCGCCCGTCACCTTTGTGAAATAGGCATCCGCCTTCGCGCGGTGCGGCCCATCCGGCAGCCGGCCGACCAGCGCCATGGCGATGTCGGCGGTCGAGAGCGAGGCAATATCCGACAGCAACGGCGCGCCATCGCGGTCGTGCTTGCCTTCCACGATCGGGCGTTCGCTGTCCGAGAGATGATAGAGCAGCGCCTTGAGCTGCGGCTCCACCACGGCCCGCTTGTGTTCGATCACAAGCACGCGCTCGAACCCGCGGCAGAATTTCGTGATCGCCTGCGGCTCCAGCGGCCAAGGCATGGCGACCTTAAAGATCGACATGCCGAGATCGGCCGCCATCTCCGGCGAGAGACCCATGGCGGCCAGGGCCTCGAACACATCGCGCGCCGCCTGCCCCGACACTACCACGCCGAGACGCTTGGACTTGCCGTTCAGCAGCAGCTTGTCGAGACCATTGGCGCGCACGAAAGCCTGCGCCGCCGGAATCTTGATCTGCCGCAAGCGCTGTTCCTTGGCGAGCGGCGTGTCGCCGATACGCAGTCCGACACCGCCCTCGGGCAGCACGAAATCCGTAGGCCTGACGAAATTGTAGCGGTTGATCCCAACCTCAACGACGGCGCCAGAGTCCATCGTATCTGCGAGGCAGATCATCGACGCCCACAGGCCGGAATACCGCGACAGCTCCCAGCCGATCATGCCGTAGTCGAGCACGTCCTGGATCGAGGCCGGCGCAAGGATCGGCATCTCGGCATCGATCATCGCAAACTCGGATTGCGAGGCGAGCGTGGAGGATTTCGAGTTCGGATCGTCCCCACACAGCGCTAGCACGCCGCCCTTGGGGTCCGTGCCGGCCATGTTGGCGTGCTTGAACACATCACCCGTGCGATCGACGCCCGGCGCCTTGCCGTACCAGATGCCGAACACGCCATCGAATTTCGCGCCGGGGAACGCCTGCGTCTGCTGCGATCCCCATACGGCCGTAGCGCCAAGGTCCTCATTGAGGCCTTCCCACACCTTCACGTCATGCGCATCGAGGAGCTTCTTCGCCGCCGCAAGCTGCTGGTCGTATCCGCCCAGCGGAGAGCCGCGATAGCCGGAAATGAAACCTGCCGTATTCAGGCCTGATTTGCGGTCCAGCCTCTTGCGATCCAGCGGCAAACGCACAAGCGCCTGCACGCCGGTCATGAATGCGCGGCCGCTTTCGGCGAGATACTTGTCGTCAAGCGACACCGAGGCGGTTACAGGGCTGCCGTGCTTCAAGTTTTAGCGCCTCCGGGCTCAGATATATGGGCCGCGCGAAATTATTGCTCAATACCGCGGGAAGTAATTGCCAGATCATGCGCGATATGGCATGGGTCAGGCAATAATTGACTAAGAACTCTACCAAAGGCGCAAAATAGTGACCACGGACCTCGACGCAATCGACGCCAAGATTCTCGACCTCATCCAGCGCGACGCCGCCCTTTCGGTGGCCGAGATCGCGGAGAAAGTCGGCCTATCCTCCAGCCCCTGCTGGCGCCGCATCAAGCGGATGGAGGAACAGGGCATCATCTCCAAACGTGTGACGCTACTCAACTACGACAAGCTCGGTCTCAACTTCGAAGTTGTGGCCAACGTGAAGCTACAGCTTCCCAGCCGCGAGAACCTCGAGAAATTCGAGCAGGCCGTGCGCAAATGGCCTGAAGTGATCGAATGCATGACGGTGACGGGCGCGGTCGACTATGTGATGCGCATCGTGACGACGGACATGCACGCCTACGACAACTTCCTGCGCGACCGGATCCTGGCGCTGGGGCTGGTGTCGGACATCCAGAGCCGAATCATCGTCAACGTCTCCAAGCGCACGACGGCGGCCCCGCTCGGACTGATCTCGCCCTACGTTCCGACGCAGGACAGGTGATTTGAGCGCGCCCGCGGTAACGCGCGAGCCGCCTGCCCGCGAGCTGGAAATCGACGGACTTGTGGTCGTGCTCGCCGCAATCGCCTTCGCCGCGATCGCCGGTCTCCTCTATTTCGCATTGAGCTACGCATCCGGCGCCGGCATAGCGCCTGTCGCCATTGCATCCGCCATAGTCGCCGTCGCGATCGTCCTGGCCTGGCTCGCAAGCTATCCGCACCGGGCGACCATGATCGCCGTGTCGCTCGTTCTTCTCGCCACGATCATCTACCTGCCGCGCATCTTCGTGATGGACGGCCTCCTGCTGCGTGAGGCGGGTGGACTGGACGGATCGCGCCTGAGAGTGGCGATGGGGCTCAATGTCGGCGGGGTGTTCATCATATTCCTCGGCCTGCTCGTTTTCGGATTCATTCTGCCGTTGATCATGTCGGCTTTCGCCGCAAGACGCGGCGCGCCGGGGTCGGTGCAGACGCTGGACATCCATGTCCGCGGCCTGCTGATGGGCGTCATCCTCGTGCTGTTTCCGTTTTCATCCTTCTATGACGAGCTGTCCTTCGCCCTGCTGCGCCCTGCCCGCACGGCGGCGGTCGAGGCGATGAGCGAGATCTACATCAACACGACCGTCGCGCCCGCCGAGAAATTCCCGCGGCTAGCCTGCTGCAACAACGAGATCCACATCACCGACAATGGCGACCGGCTCTTCTTCCCCGACCGCGTCGGATCGGCAGCGCGCGGCGTTCTCTACGAGCGCAACTCCCCGCCGCCAGGGCGCCTCCGCGTCCTGCGTGATTACGGCGAGGGATGGAAGCTGGTGGAATTCAACTGACGCGAACCAGGCGTCAGACCTGATGCGCCATCCGCATGCCAGGAACCGGGCTCCGGCCTTTCAACACATAATCGGTGCGGATCGAGCCGATATAGAGGTCGCACATGTCATCGCCGCCCCACGTGATGTTGGTGGGATGGTTGACCAGCTTGCCTGACGGATCGTGCACCACAGTGACCTTCTCGCCTTTTGGCGTGATGGCGATGATTTTGTTGGCCGCAACCATGCAGACCCAGAGATTGCCGTCCGCATCGAACCCGATGCCGTCCGTGTACCCGAATCCGGCGGTGACCCAGCCCGGCATGCGCAGATCGGGATTCATCTTGCGGTTGGCGATCCAACCCAGTTTTGGCCCGTAGCGCTCGCCCTTCCCCAACCGGGCGCCCGGAAGGATCGGAAAGCGAAGCACGTCGCCGCCGCTCGTCTGGGCGCAAAAGAGAAATGCTCCATCGGCGCTCAACGCCAGCCCGTTCGGGAACTTCAGGCCCTCGGCCACGATCTCCGAACTGCCGTCCGTCCGGTATACGAACAGGAAGCCATCCGTCCGCCCATCCAGCGCATCGGGCCAGGTTGGCGCGCTGGTAGAATTCGCGCACCAGATATTCCCGCCACCGTCGATCACAGGGTAGTTGCTTGAGGAGAGTTTGCGTCCGCCGACCTCCGTCAGCAGCGTCTCATGCGCGCCCGTGCCTGGATCGAAGCGCTGGAGCGGCCCGACCTCGCCGTCATAGATGCCGAAATTGGCGATGACGATCCGGCCCTGCACGTCCATGTTGATGCCGTTTGGCGCCCCGCCCTTGGGCCCCATCCGCGTGAAGGCGCCATCCGGATGGATCTGCGCCACAGCGCATTGATGATCGGACGCGAAGACACGGCCGTCCCTCGCGACGACGACATCTTCGGGTCGGTCAATGCCGATGGCGATCTTGCGAAACGTTTCGGCCGAAATGCGCGCCAGCGGCATGGGCTCAGTACCACACCATGAAGCGCCCATGTGGATCGACCTCGGCGAGGGTCTGTTCGCTGCGCTCACCGGCATTCCAGCTGACGATGTTGAGGATATAGCGGATCACATCGCGGTCGCCGCCGATCACCGACGACGGCTCGAAGCGCACCCAGGCGAGGCGGCGGTCAGGCGTGGTGTGGGCGCCAGCCTCCTCGATGTTGGCCTTGATCGCCTCGCGTACCTCGCGCGGCGGATACTGATAGAACACCGAATGGTAGACGACGCTCGTGCCCAGCGGCAGTTCGCCGGCAAGCCTCTCGTTCACCCAATCGGCGGCATCCGCCTTGTCCGGCTTCACGCCGGTCTCGCGGGCGAGGTCTAGCGCAGAGTTCAGCCGATCCATCCGCGCCGTCTGGTCGGCCCAGATATAGGCGCGCAGGCGCAGGCGATCATTGGCGTCGGCCGCATTCAGCGGGTTCTGGTCGCAGGCGGCGCGCGAGGCGACTGCAATGTCGCGCCACGTCGGCGGCGTTCCGTCGACGCGCGTCGGGATCACCGGTCCATCCATGCCCGCCCTGCCCCATGGCGGATATTCATAGGCAAAGCGGTCCCAGTTAAGGTTGAGGCCCGCGCTCGCGCCGAGTTCGTACATGTGGAAGGGCTGTGGGACACGATCGGCGAGCCAGAGGAAACCGCTGGCCAAGCCCGTGGCGCGGCCCGTTTCGTTGGTCTGTGGCGGCGACTTCATGAACTCGCGCATCCACGGCTCCTCGCGCTCGAGGAAATCGCGGGCGATGGGCCACACGCGGGCCATGCTCCAGTCGGAGCGCGAGGCAGGATACTCGGCTGCAAGCTTTGCATCGCGCCCGGTGAGCGCCGCCGCATGCAGCGCGCCGGCGACGCGCAGCGAGACGGCATCAGAACGCGGATGGCCGGGCCAGGCCTCAGTCAGCTTCGCGCAGATGCCGCCGGCCTCGATGTCTTCGGCGCCCTTGTTGAGCAATTCTTCGGTGAAGCGCGAGCCGAACTCGCCGCAGAAGCGGGCCTGAAGGCGCAGCTCTTCGAGGACACTCACCATGCTGCGGCTTTCCACATTTCCGGCCTCATTGAACTGCCGGTTTGATGTTGCTGAGCGTGATCTTGTCGCCGTCCACGCTCCAGGTCTTCTCCCCCGCCATGACCATGAGCATCACCTTGTGGCTCAGCGACTTGAACACGTGGATCTCCGTGGGCGTGTCGCCGAAGGCGGGAGGCAGGGTGATCCCGATGGCAATCTCCTTGTATCCTTCCGGCATCTTCTCTCCGCTGCTTTTCGGCAATGCGATGCATGAGTTGGAGAAACCCTTCATTGCGCCCGTCGGCTTGCCATCGGCGCCAACGCGCACTTTCACATGGCCGCCGAACTGGATGACATTGGTCTGCGTCTCGGATGCAAGGGCGTAGACATCAAGCGCGCCGGGTTCGTCGGCCGCAGGGATGACGACGGTGTTGATCGGCTTGCCGCAGAGCTGCCGGTTGAACGCCTCCTGCAGGCCGAGTTGTGCGGTGATCTGTTTCAGCTGCTCGGGCGTTGCCGGCGCGGACTGTACGTCGTCGATGAAGTTCTCGGTGGAGGTAATGATCGAGCCTTCGGTGACGCCGGTGAAATAGGTGCGCCAGACCTCGCCCATCTTCACGAAGAAGATCGTCTTCACGTGCGTGGGATCGGTGCGCTCGGTGATGAAGGCAATGGGCTGCGTCGGGGCGGTCTTCTTGACCGCCATCAGCGCGTCGGTGACGTGCCAGGCCGATTGGTCGTGATCGTTGATCTCCCGGCCGAGCCGCACGGCTTCGTCGAGCTTGGCTTGTGTCGCCGCATCGATGGCGTGGGCCGCGCCCGCCATCGCGAGGCTGACAAGAACCGCAGCGAGTAACCGTTTCATCTCCCCGCCTCCCTCAACCTGGCCTCAGGCCGGCGTCATCACCACCCGGCCGATCACCTTGCCGTCGCGCAGGTCGTTGAGCGC
>DASYKO010000365.1:0-6078 GCA_035995285.1 Hyphomonadaceae bacterium
CGCAAGCTCTCGGATTGGTGTATCATGCCCCCACGCGGTCGCCTTGGACGGACAAGAAAATGCTCAAGAAAATCCTGATGATTCTGGCGATCATCGCCCTGGCGGCGATTTCGCTTAAGCTTATCGGCTCGGTCTTCACCCTCGCCTTCGTGGCGATCCGCGTCGCCGCCGGTGTCGGCCTCATCGTCCTGATCGTCTGGCTGATCAAGACGCAGCTCGGCTCCTCGCCCCGCTCCCGGTTCTAGGGGCGCCAAGTCCGGCCGGTTCAGTTCGCCTTCCGCTTCACCTCGCGCGGCGCACCGCCTTGCGTCAGCGTGAAGCCGGGGGCTGGGCCATCGCCCGGCGGGAATTCCGCCTTGATGTTGGCCGGCGGGAAACGGAACTCCCTGTCCGATACTGCGATCAGTGTGAACCTGGGCTGTCCGGTCGCCTGCGAGTACAGCCTGCCGTCCTTCACCGACAGCGTCACGTCCACGCCCGGCTGCAGCTCGTAAACGCCAGCATAGCGCGCCAGCACGTCGCTCTTCACCTGAACCTCGACCAGCGGCGGCGGCAGAGCCGGCGGCCCGAAATAAAGCCACATCAATTCTTCCGCGATCTGCGTCACCGGACCCGGGCGCGTATTGCCCAGCACGACGATCGTCATGCCGTCCTGAACGAACCGGTAGAAGCATCCCTCGAACCCGTTCATGGCGCCGGAGTGCCGGATCGAAGGATGCCCCTTGGGCCCTGCGATGACCTGCACGCCAAATCCGTAGGCGGCGCCCTGGTTGGTCTCCATCTGCTCGCGCGAAGCCTTCGACATCACCTTGTCGGCCGACAAGGCCCGGTCCCACACCGACATGTCGTCCACCGTCGAATAAAGCGCACCCGCCGCATACGGCACGGTCATCGAAATCGGCGCCGCATCCTTCGGCGCGCCGGTGGACATGTCGAACCCCTCCGCAAGCCCCTTCGGCGGCTTCGCGTTGGAGCCATATCCCGAATGCGTCATGCCCAGCGGGGTAAAGATGTGGCCCTGCACATAGTCGGCATAGCTCTGCCCGCTCGCCTTCTCGATGATGTAGCCGAGCACGGCATAGCCGGAATTCGAATAGGCGTATTTCGTCCCCGGCTCGAACTCGAGCGGCATGTCCCGCGTCACTTCGATCAGCTGCTCAGGCGTGTGATCCTTCGTTGCCTCCACAGAAACGAGAGGAAGAAATTTCGGCCAGTCAGGAATGCCCCCACGGTGCGACAGCAGATGCTTGATCGTTATCTTCGACCACGCCGCCGGCGCCTTGGCGTAGTATTTCGACACCGGATCATCGACGCTCAGCTTGCCCGCATCGGCCAGCTGCAGGACAGCCGCCGCCGTGAACTGCTTGGTCAGTGAGCCGATATAGTAGACCGTGTCAGCGCTCGCCTTCACATCCGGCGCGCGCCCCCCCAGTCCGAACGCTTCGCGGAACACCGGCTTGCCGTCGCGCGTCACCAGCACCGCGCCCGAAAACGTCCCCGCGTCCGCATACCTCTGGACCGCCGCCCGCGCCTGCTCGACGAACCCCGCCGCCGGCGCCGTGCTCGTGGATGCGCCGGCCGAGACCTGCGCCAGCGCAGGACCGGCGCCCGCCAGGACAACAAGCGCAGCCAGCGCCGAACCGATCCGACCACGCATCCCCATCAGACATCTCCGAGCATTCCAGTATCCGTCTACGCTTGTAGACGATTCGTCTACGTCTGTAGACACAATGAGTGCGGAATGGAATGCCTCATAAGCGGGCTTGGCCTCTTCCCGATGCGCACAGCTCACCTGCTCTTCGCCCGCCAGACCCGGTTTCCGCACCCTTTTCCCCTGTGCGGCCCTGTCGCCTTGCTTTTGCGACAAACTAGAACCATTCTAGGAAACAATGACCATTGTGACTCGCCTCCAGTCAGCCGGCCTGCGTGCTACGCCCAAGCGTATCGCGATCGGCGGCCTGCTGTTCGACGGCGTCGACCGCCACGTCACCGCGGATGATGTGGCAGGCCTCGCCCGCAAGTCCGGCGTGCGTGTCTCGCTGGCGACGGTCTACAACACGCTCAACCAGTTCGTCGCCGCCGGCCTGATGAAGCGCATCACGCTGGATACCGACCGCACCTATTTCGACACCAACGTGTCCGACCACCACCACCTCTTCTTCGAAGAGAACGGCGTGCTCCACGACATCCCGGGCGACTCGATCCGCGTCGAAGGCCTGCCGCCCATCCCTTCCGGCTCGAAAATCCGCGCCGTCGAAGTCGTCGTCCGCATGACGGGCGACCGGAAGGGCAAGTAAGACTACCTGCTCTCCCCGCTCTTCACGATTTTCGCCCACTTCTCCGCGAACTGGTAGAGCCCGCCCGTATGCTCGCGCAGCTCCTCGCCCAGCGGCGTCAGGACATATCCCCCCGGCGTCTCCAGCCCCACGAACCCTGCCTCGCGCAGCTCGTTCACCCGCGCCTGCAGCACCGAGGGAGAAATATCATCGCACCTCTCCCGCAACGCTCGCGATGTCAGCGCCCCATCCCGCAGCTCCCAGATGATGCGCAGCGTCCAGCGCCGCCCGATCAGGTCGAGCAGCACCATGATCGGCCGCCCGGTCTTCGATCCGCGCACGCTTTTCCGTTTCGTCAGCGCCATTCGAACTCCTGCAGGCAGGCCCATGCAACAGGGCCTTGACGCTCCGCTACGGTTTCAGTAGCAAGGCGCTGTTACGGATTCCGTAGCAAGGGGTGCAAGAAGATGGGAATGCCAAAAACACACGCCATCCTTCTGGCGGCGCTCGTCGTACTCTCCGGCTGCTCGTCCTCCCCGGCGGCCACAAAAGGAGAGACGACCAGCGCCGCCGAGCACGGCCGCTTCCACCACGTCCACCTCAACGTCACGGATATCGCGAAGACTACCGCATTCTACGAAAAGACCTTCGGCGTTATCCCCGTGAGCTATGCGGCTAAAGCCCCAGCCCTGATGGCCGAGCGCAGCTTCATCTTCCTCAACCAGGTCGCACCGCCAATTGCCTCCCAGCTGCAGACCGGCGTGATCCACATCGGCTGGAGCGGCGTCGATGGCGCTGCGGAGTATGCCTGGTGGCAGAAACAGGGCGTCGAATTCTACACGCCCCTTTCCCGCCTCGGCGCGTGGGAATATTTCTATCTCTACGGTCCCGACCGCGAAGTGATCGAGATCTGGACGCAGGACAAGAACCACCGCTTCAACCACGTCCACATGCTCAGCCCCGATCCGAAGGCCACAGCCGAATGGTTCGCAAAGGTCACCAACTCGCCTGAGCCCGCGCAAGCCGGCGCGGGCCTGCCCGGCTACTGGAAGGTCGACTATGGCGACGTCGCCCTCGACATCCTGTCCGACACCGCCCCGTTCAGGCCGAAGGAGCGCACTGGCGCCCTCCAGCGCACCGACGGAACCGGCATCGACCACCTCGCCTTTTCCTTCCGGAACATCGAAGCCGCCTATGCCCGCGTGAAGGCGCAAGGCGTGCCCATCGAGCGCCCCATCGCCGCCGATCCGGCCTATGGCGTGAAGAGCTTCTTCGTACGCTCGCCAGATGGCGTCCTCGTCGAACTGGTCGAGGCCAATCCATTGCCCGAAGCAGCCTGGGACTAGTTTCGCCTCGGCTTCACCTTCGCTGCGCGCCGCTCATCCGCGCGCGCGCCGCCCAATATCCCTGCCATGCTGTAATTGCCTTCATGGCACGCGAATTCGTACATGTACTCGGTGGACTTCTTCAGCGAGGTCTCCGCCGTCCATGCGCGCGAATACAGCACCGGATCCTCGATCGTGAACCGGTAGTCGATCTCCTCCTCGCCCACGCGCACGAACCGCTCCGTGATCCGGCTCGCGGGCGAGAGGGGAAAGGTCGCAAGCGCAGACCGCCGGAACTGGTCGTCTGCATGAAACCCCGATGTCTCCACCACCAGCGTCTCGCCCTCCCAATGCCCCACCGATGAAGGCCCGCGCGGCAGGCGGATGGCAGGCCGACCATCCATCGGAATGATGCGCAGCTGGTTGAATGCCTCGGTGTAGATCACCACGCTGTCCGGCGTCTGCACGATCTGCCGGATATTCCCCACGGGGAGGATCAGCAGCGGCGCCGCGCCAATGCCCAACCCCGTTCCCACACACCGCTCGTTGTACCAGCGCTGCTCGGGCCCATCCGCGCCCTTGTTGATCGCAAATCCATCGGACAGCGCCCGTCCGTCCCTCGTGTACGGAACCTTGCCGTCCGCCGGATCGACCACCAGCCAGGCCCGCGCCTCTCCGCGAACCAGGGCGAGGCTTGCGAGGTCCTGATTGGCGTACCCGCCTGCATTGTTATTCAGCATCCGTTCGCGTGCGGCCTTGTGCATTGCCGCCGCTTCCGCTCCCGACGCCGCCAGCGATGTCGCGTCCGCCGGCCGCTCCAGCGGCGTCGTCCAGCGCATGGTCCAGATACCCTGCAGGTCCGGATGCCCGTCTGTCGCGCGCGGCGGGGAATAGGGCTGCTGACCGGACGCCGCTGGCGCCCCGAGCATGAGCAGACCAATCGCCAAGGCAGAGGCGCGCATGACTTCCCCCAACGGGACGACAGCAGCATCTCATACGATGAGCAAAACGCGAACCCCTACCCGTGCGTCGTGCGCGCCTGCGCACGGCAGAAGGCGATCGGATTGTCGACTTCGGGTGGAATCTTCACCCAGCTCTCCGGCGCAACTTCGTATTCGAATTCGGCCTGGCCGAACGCTTCCGCCGCGCTCTCATGCCATGTGTCGTCGATCTCCCCGGCCTGCGTGTACCTGAAGAGATAGACGCCTTCGCCATTCTCGTCAGGCTCGATCATCAGCGATGTTGCGTCCGACCGGACCTGTACGACAGCGCAAAGGCGCTCCGCCTCGCTCACGGACCTACCGCATCGTCCTGAACGTCAGCGAGTACCGCAGCTCTTCGACAGCCGGGATCGAGTGCTCCCAGTCGTTCCGCCCCGGCCCATCGAGCACATAGATAGATCGCGGCAACAGCGTGCGCGAAAGTCTCTGCCAGCCTGCTTCGCCGCGCTTGCGGAAGCGCAGCTTCGCCGTGCCCTGCAGAGACACCGCAACGATCTTGCCGAACTGCGGCCGGTCGCGGTGCCAGCCGATCCCGGCGCCCGGCGCATACTCCGTCACCAGCAGGTGCTCGAGCTTCTGCGGCTTGATGTTGGCGACCTTTGCCACCTTGTCGCGCAGCGAGAGGAACACGGGCGGCATCGGCTCGGTCTTCTGCAGCCCGCCCTTGTTGAAATCATAGTGCCAGCCGAACGACGTGATGCGCCGTTTGCCTTCGAAGCCCTGGAAGGAGAACGGCTTCAGCTTCATGCTTTCGATCGTCTGGATGGCCAGCTTTTCGTCGAGCGCCGAAATCGATTCCGGCGAATACCTCACCCCTTCCGGAAGGAGCGGATCCGGCGCGTATTCCGCAAAGAGTGAAAGCTGGTCCGGCATGTGGATAATATAGCCGTGCGTCGCCCGATTCCGCGCGGTCCAATCGCTGTAGAATCATTCTAAAATCGTTCTCGCAATGCCACAGATTGGGGTTTGCTGGGCTTTCGCCACAGGCTGTTGGTTGCTCACTTGCTTGTGTGGATAACTTTGCGATCCGGGCCCGGAATCCGCTCGCCCGGCACGACCCGCGGGCAGCCTCGGGCTCAACCTCAGCGTGTCAAAACCCCCACGGGGAAAACCCTGGGTTCAGGTCCGAACCGCGATCAAATCCGAGCAAAACGCAGCGCCAAAAGTTATCCACCGGCCAAAGATTCAACACCTGCGAACCCGTGAGATACTGCTCCCGTCGCCTCCGCATGGAGGGCAGCCGATCACTGTTCAACGGCGCGGGGGCGATGCATATCGAGCGTGGAGCACAGCGCCTCTCGGGTCAGCTTCGACCTTGGTCGGGGTCACTCTTGAAGGCCGAGCTCAGCCCTTCCGAATGCGGCCATGCAGGGCCAGCCAAGGCGGGGAGCATGTCCAGGGACTGGGGCCGAACATCCCCAGCCTGCACGCCGGCGGCGACACCAACGGCAGAGGGGTGAAATGGATCCCCTTGTC
>DASYKO010000366.1:0-10322 GCA_035995285.1 Hyphomonadaceae bacterium
CAGCCTGCACGCCGGCGGCGACACCAACGGCAGAGGGGTGAAATGGATCCCCTTGTCCGAGGCCGCCGGATAACGATGCGCGGGGACGCGGGCAACCTGCGTCAGACACTCTACCGGTAGCGCCAGCAATGGCGTGGCCAATCAGCGTGGGGAAACCCGCGTCCCCGGCCCTCCACTTATTCGAGGGCGCACGAGCATCCCAGGCGGTTGTCACCGGCCTGAATGCGAGTGCATACCCGTAGGGTGCATTAGGCCGAAGGCCGTAATGCACCATCCTGCCGCGCCTACGAAATGCGGATCAAGGCGTGATCGCGCCACGCCCACGAAGAGGTGCATTACGGCCTACGGCCTAATGCACCCTACGACGCCGGTGATGATGTTTGAAATCGCTCGGAACGGCCACGAGAACAACGATAGGCGCCTATCTCTGCCCGCTCGCCCCCAGCGGCGGGGCAAACCCGCGATCCCGCATCAGCGCGTCAATCGTCGCATCGCGCCCACGGAACGCCCGATAGGCCTCCTTCGGATCGATCGCGTTTCGTGGCGCGAACAGGTTGTCGACGAGCTTTTTTCCCACATCCTTGTCATAGCACCCGCCCGGCGCCTCCGCGAACGCCTCCGCTGCATCCGACGTCAGCACATCGGCCCAGAGATAGCCGTAGTATCCTGCCGCATAGCCCTCGCTGGAAAAGATGTGCCCGAACTGCGTCGAGCGATGCCGCATCGGAATCTCCTTCGGCATGCCGAGCTTGGCGAGCTCCTCTTTTTCAAACGTGCGCGGATCGAGGTTTGTGGGATCGACCGTGTGATAGCGCATGTCCATGATCGCCGAGCCCAGGAACTCCACCGTCGCAAAGCCCTGGTTGAACGTCGCGGCCTTGTTGATCTTGTCGATCAGCGACTGCGGCATCGGCTCGCCGGTCTTGTAGTGGCGGAAGTAGGTATTCACCACCTGCGGCGTCAGCAGCCAGCGCTCCAGCAGCTGCGAGTGGAATTCGGTATAATCCCGCACCCCGCCATTCAGCCCCGGATATTCGACGTTCGACGACATCGCATGCAGCGCATGCCCGAACTCATGGAAGAACGTATCCGCATCGTCATACGAGATCAGCAGCGGCTCGCCCGGCGCAGGCTTCACGAAGTTGGAGTTGTTGGAGGAGAGCACAGTCTCCTCGCCATCGAATGTCGAATGCGAGCGATAGCCCGAAGCCCACGCGCCAGACCGCTTGCCCGCCCGCGCATACGGATCGAGATACCAGTAGCCGATGTGCTTGCCCGAGACCTTGTCAGTCACCTCCCACACCGTCACGTCGGGATGAAAGACCGGTATCGACCCATCGGTCACCTGCGTGAATGCAAAGCCGAACAGCTCGCCCGCGACGTAGAACATCGCCTCCCGCAGCTTGTCGAGCTGGAGGTAAGCCTTCAGCTCATCGCTATCGAGATCGTATTTCGCCTTGCGCACCTTCTCTGCATAGAAGCGATAATCCCAAGGCTCGATGGTTATTTTTGCGCCCTCTTTCGTGGCGAGCGCCTGCATGTCGGCGACTTCCTCGTGCGCCCGCGCGACAGCCGGCTTCCACACCGCTTCCATCAGAGCCGTGGCCTCGGCCGGCTTGGTCGCCATGTTGTCCATCAGCTGCCAGTCGGCATAGGTCTGATAGCCGAGCAGGTGGACGCGCTCATTCCGCAGCTTGAGGATGTCGACAATCACCTGGTTGTTGTCGTGCTCGTCCCTATTGTCCCCGCGCGAATAGTAATTGCGCCAGACCTGTTCCCGCAGCTTGCGTTCGGTCGAATAGGTGAGGAACGGATCCATCGACGAACGCGTATTGGTCACCGCATACATGCCCGGCTTGCCCAGCTCCGTCGCCGCCGCCTTGGCCGAGGCCACGAACGAGGCAGGCAATCCACCCAGCTGTTTCGGCGTGAGATACGTGACCCACCCCTCCTCATCCGCCAGCAGGTTGTTGCCGAACTTGGTATGAAGAGCAGCCAGCTCCTGGTTGATCGCCGCATACCGCGCCTTCTTGACCGCATCGAGCTCCGCGCCATTGAGCTGGAACCGGTCATACACCAGCTTCAGCAAACGAGACTGGTGCGGCGTCAGTTTCAGCGACGCCTCGCCGTCATGCAGCGCCTTGATCCGCCCGAACAGCTTTTCGTTCTGCGTGATCTTCGAGGAATACTCCGACAGCTTCGGCGCCATTTCCGCCTGGATCTTGCGGAACTCCGGCGTCGACAGGTTCGAGCCCCAGATACCGTAATAGGTTTGCGCCCGGTCGAGCGCCTCGCCGGCCTTCTCCATCGCCTCGATCGTGTTGGCGAAGCTTGCCTTCGCCGGGTTGTTAGCAATGGCGTCGATCTCAGCCAGGTGCGCCGCCATCCCGGCCTCGAGCGCGGGCTTGATCTGCGCCAGGTCCATCTTGTCGAAGGCCGGCTGGCCGCCATACTTGCCCGTCCATTCGGCCAGCAGCGGATTGGTCGCCAGCTGCTGCTGTGTCGCCGTGTCGAACACGGCCGCGGGCATGGGCGCCTCTGTCGTCGCCGGCGAGCACGCCGCCGCGAGCGCAAAAAGCGATGCCGCCGCCATCATCTTCAGGCGCATGTTCGTCCTCCAGAAATCGGGTTGCCGGACCATAGCGGGGAGGGGCAGAGGCTCAACGGAAATCGGCTCGATGAGCCCATCACTAATGCCTGTGCCGCAAGGTCCGGCATCGGCTGTTGACTCAGATAGCTCTGTCTAATAGAGTGATCTGGACTGAGGAGGCCGCGAATTGTCCATAACTCCCACCACAGCGCCCGTAACCGCCGCCGAAGCGAAAAACGCGCTGAAGGACATCGAGCAGACGGAAAACCGCGCCGCGGCCTCCCGGCACGGCCGCTTCGCCGCCCCCCATCTCATTGTCTGGGGCGTTGCCTGGGCAATCGGCTACACGGCGAACGATCTCGCCCCGCAATACCCGTGGGTCTGGACGGTGGTCGTTCTTGGCGGCATCGCCGGAAGCTTCCTCTTCGACAGGAAGGAAGCCGCGGGCCGAGTGAAGGGCTTCGGCTGGCGCTATCTCGTGTCGTTCGCCACCGTCTTCGTCTTCATCTACGCCCTGTTCGTGATCATGCAGCCACACGACTACAATCAGGTCGGCGCATTTTTCCCGCTGGTGATCGGCCTCTACTACACCTTCATCGGCGTGTGGACGAAGGGCGGCTGGCGCATGCTGCCGCTGGGGCTCGCGCTGATGGCGCTGACGCTTGGCGGGTACTACTTCCTGCCCGAGCACTTCCTGCTCTGGATGGCGGCTGTCGGCGGCGGCGGGCTGATCCTCGGCGGCCTCTGGCTGCGGAGCGTTTAGATGGCTGACGATGGCGGCCAGCCCAATCCCCTGATCCACCAGCCCGTGCGCCTCAAGATCATGTCAGCGCTCAAGGGCCTCAACGAGCGCGAGATGCTGGAGTTCGTGAAGCTCAAGCAGCTCTCCGGCGCCACCGAAGGCAATCTCGGCGCGCACATCACCTCGCTGGAAACCGCCGGCTATATCGAGGTCGCCAAGGACTTCCACAACAACCGCCCTCGTACGCGCGCCAAGCTGACACGGGCAGGGCGCCGCGCCTTCGAGGACTACGTCGCCTATCTCCGCAGCATCATCGGCGAAGGCTGAGATCCCGCATGCTCACCAGATTATACAGGCCCATGACCGCCGGCGGCGGCGCCTTCCTGATCTGCGTCGGCGCCGCACTGATCTCCGCGGCCTTTATCCCGTGGGCAATCAGCGGTCAGATCCTGATCGCAGGCTTCGTTATCGGCGCCCTTGCGATCATGGTCGTCTCCCTCGTCGGCCGCAGGCGCGGCCTGCCCAAGCCCAGCACACGCGACATCGTCCTGGTCTGGATCCCCGTGGCGGTCGAGGCGGCTGCCTTCCTGTTTCTCGTGCCGATGGTCCCGAATGACTTCCGCGCCCGCATGATCGCAATCCTCGCCATCGTCGGCGCGCATTTCCTGCCGATGGCCTGGTCGTTCGGCCCGCTGATCGCCGTGCTCGGTCTCTGCTGCCTCAGCGTCGCTGCGGCAGGTCTGCTGATCCCCACAATTCCCGCCGAAGTTCTGATCGCAACCGACGGTGCGCTCAAGCTCTGCTTCGGGCTCGCCATGTTCGCCGCGCTGTTCCGCTCACCCCCATCCCTCTCCCCAACGCGCTAGAGAAAAAAAGGCATCACAAAATGCGCCTCGATGACGTCTCCCTCATAGGAGCGATACATGGACTTGCGTGCATTCTCGCCCTGATCGCGGGCGGCTGGAACATCGTCACGTTCGACCGCGGCGCCAACCATCGCCTGCGCGGCGCGATCTACGTCTGGTCCATGATCGCCGCGAACCTGCTCGTGTTCGTCATCTACGACTTCGACATCGACTTCGCATCAGGCAGGGCAGGCGCAGGCATCTTCGGCTTCTTCCACTACCTCGCCATCTCAGCGCTGGTGTTCACCGCGATCGGCTGGCTCGCCGCCTATCGCCAGCGCCACGGCGTCTGGGCCTATGTCCATCCGATTTCGATGACGCTCGGCTACTACGTGCTCATCGGCGGCCTGATCAACGAGGCCTTCGCGCGGATCGATGCGCTGAGGCCATTGTCCTACACGATGACGGAGCAGGGCCCGCGCTTTGGCTCGTCCACAACCGGCATGACCCAGAGCGCAGCGATGCTCGCAACCTTGCTGCTGATCATCCTGTTCATCGTGCGCGTCGGCCTGCGTCGTCGCAAGCTTAAGCAAAGGCGCGCCGCGCCATCGTCGGGCGTGCCCGCGTAGCAGCACTGCATCAGCAAACAGGCGGCCGGCCTCGACGCTCGCCGCCTGCCCCGAGCGGCCCGCAAGGCGCTCCAACTGGCTCCGGCTGCTCACGTGGCCGGAGCCGATCTCTTTTTTGGGAGAATCAGTCCGCTCTTGAACGCTGATCTTCATACTGCACCCGGGCGATGGACTGCAGCTTGCGCTCCATCGCCTCGGTCACGCCAAGCAGCGCCTCGCGCTCAGGCTTGCGGCCCTCCAGGATCTCGTGCCAGTTGCGCTTGCGCGCATCCGTGCTCACCGAGGCAATCGCCGGCCCGCCTTCAACGCCTAGCAGGTGCGCCTCGGCTGTCGCGTCGTCGTATTCGTAGTAGGGTTGCTTGATCGTCGCGAACGCCCGCGTCAGCCATTTGTGCTCGGACTTTTCCGGCCGCTTGCCGTCGTCGGTCCCGTAGAGGATCACATAGGACAGCCCCTGCGCCTGCGCGATCTGGCGCGCAACCATCGCGCAGCTGGCCCCGCCATCAAGCTCAGGCGTGCGTATGCCCAGCATGTCCTTCGGCTGAATGGGTTCGATCGAGTCGATGAGCCCGCCAAGCCGCGTCTGCATCGCGGTCCAGATCTCCTGGTCATCCGACGTCAGCCGCGCGAAGCCCTGCCTGCCGATCCGCGCATAGGCGACGCGCAGCGGGAAGATGAGGGCAGGCGCCGCGAACGCCGCCGGCGCAAGCGCGAGGCCGCCAAGCGTCAGCAGCAAAGATCGGCGGGAAAAGCGGGCAAGAGTCGTCATCCTGACAAGCTCCGCTTGTATGGTTTCCCGCCTGTTAACACTTGTCATGTTCCTTATTCGTTCGAGGTCTGCGATGGTCGCCGGGATGAGCGGAATGATTCGGATTCTTGGAGTCGATCCCGGCCTGCGGCACACTGGCTGGGGTGTCATCACGCTTGATGGCCCGCGCCTCGCCTGGATCGCCCACGGCGTCATCAACCCCGATCCGAACGCAGACATGGCCGACCGCCTCGCCATGCTGGCCGAAGGCCTTCGCGCCGTAATCCACGACCACGAGCCGCAGGAGGCCGCGGTCGAGGAGACTTTCGTCAACATCAACCCGAAGTCCACGCTGCTGCTCGGCCAGGCCCGCGGCGTAGCCCTGGCGACGCTGGCGGCGGCGCGCCTCAAGGTTGCCGAGTTCGCGGCTAAGAAAGTGAAGCAGGCCATCGTCGGCTCCGGCTCGGCCGACAAGACGCAGGTCGCCTTCATGGTGCGCCGTCTGCTGCCGAAAGCCGGCGAGGTCTCCGCCGATGCGGCTGATGCGCTGGCCGTCGCCATCTGCGGCGCGCACCATCGGCCATTGGCGCAACAAAGGTTGAAGGCATGATTGGCCGTCTGAAGGGCACAGTCGCAGCCGTCGGCGAAGGCCAGGCGCTGATCGATGTCGGCGGTGTCGGCTATCTCATCCACGCCGGCTCGCGCACGCTGGCCAAGCTCGCCGTGAACGAGGCAGCCGAAGTCTTCGTCGAAACTCAGATGTCCGAAAGCTCCATCCGCCTGTTCGGCTTTGTCAGCGGGGAAGAGCGCGCCTGGTTCTCGCGCCTGCAGGATGCGCCCGGCGTCGGCGCCAAAGTCGCGCTCTCGATCCTCGACGCGCTGACCCTGCCGCAGCTCATGGACGCCATCGCGCTGGGCGACACCACCTCGATCACCCGAGCCAACGGCGTGGGCAAGAAGCTGGCCGAGCGCATCGTCACCGAGTTCAAAGGCAAGCCGCCGCCGATGGGCCTCTTCGCCTCCAACCTCAGCCTGGCAGCCGGCGGGCCTGCGCCTCCACCGAGCATGGCCGGCGCAAGAGCCGACGCTGTCTCTGCCCTCGTCAATCTCGGCTACAACCAGGCCGACGCCGCTCGCGCCGTGGCCCAGGCCGCCCGCGATCTCGGAGAGGGCGCGAAGGACTCCGCCCTGATCCGCGCAGCGCTCAAGGCGCTGGCGCCGGTTTCCTAGTTGCCTGCCACGATCCGCTCGCGGGCCGAGGCAAGGTCCGACAGCTTGGCGACCCAGTAGATCACCAGCGAGCATCCCACGGGGAAGATGAACTCGTTGGTGGCGGTCGCCGCAACCTTCGGCGTCGGCATCTGCCCGCCGGAGTTGAAGTTGAGCCACAGGATGATCGCCGCGAACAGCGTCCCGAACACGACGCCGACGACGGTGTGGTTCGGCAGGGTGGATTTCGGCGTGCGGATCAGATTGCCGAGCACGAAGCCGAGCAGCGCATACTCCAGCGCCTTGGCCGCACCGATCTGGTAGGTGAGGACGGAAATCTGCTCCATCGGCTGACCCAGCATCCAGGCCACGCCTCGTTGAGCGCCCTTGGCCGCCGCAAATGCCAGCGGTGCGCAGATGAGGCCGAGCACGCCCATAAGGGGCGGGGCGCTCTTGGCTGCCACCGTGCCGATCGCAACGCCGCCGCATACGATCACCGACCAGGCAACGCCTGAGGCGATGTCGACGACGAGGCCCATCATCGGCACGACTGCGCCGGCGCCCGTCTTGGCGCCGAAGATCGCCAGCTGGACGAGCAGACCCAGAAGGATCGCCATCCAGGCGGCTGCGAAAATGGTGTTGAAGAAATTGCCACGGGCCGCCGGCGCCATCGCTGCCGGGGAACCCGAAGTCGTGGCCGTGTCTGTTGTCATGGGGCACGCGTAAAGCACGCCGGACGATACTGCGCTAGCCTGCGCAGGCACGACGTTACGTCAGGAGTGAGAGAGAAATCCTCTATTGGCCTATTCCATCTCGAATGAACTTGTAATCGCGCTGCGAGACTTCGACGTCGCAAGGAAACTCGACAATTTCCGTGCCCGCCGGCTGGCGCTTCAGACGCACCGGCATGCGCAGGCTCTGGGTGAGGAAGAGCGGATCGTTGATCTCGATCAGCCCCTCGATCGTGTCCTTGTCGACGAGACGATAAGTCTCGCGGATCGTCCGCTGATCGCTTCCCGGCGCGTTGCGGCCGAGCCCGCCCCATTCCTCGCTCAGGTTGCCGGTCTCGATCGTGAGCGTTGAGCCATCCAGCTTGCCATAGGCATGGCCGAGCACGGAGTGCGCCTCGTTCGGATGCGCCGACTGATCGAAGCGAACCGTGCGGATCGTGTTGTAGCTCTCATGCCGGATGCTCGCCTCGCTCTCGCCAACGCGCCACTCCTGCAGCTCCCGTATCTGCGCGATGGAGGGCAGGCCGGGCGTGCGGCAATTGCTGGTTGGATGCAGCAGCGGATCGTAAGCCGCAAACTTCGCCTTGCCCGCCGCTGTCATGATGGATCGTGTGCGGACGTCGCCCTGCTCAAGCCCCTTGGCCTGATCTTCTGCACTGATCTCGATGGGCGGACCTCGACCCGGTCCTCCTGGTCCGCCCGGCGGACCAAACCCCGCAGGTGGTCCGAAGCCCGCGCCCTGCGGCGAAGGACCGAACCCTCTACGCGGACGAAGATCGCCGCCGCCGCCGAGATTGAACTTTCCGTCAGGTCTCGCACCGGGAGGTCCGCCTTGTCCGCCCGGCCCACCCGGAGGCCCTCGATGCTCAGGCGCCCAGACTCCATTGAAGGAGGCGCCGTCCAATTCCTGCGAAGCCGTCTGTTGCGGCTCGGCCAACGCGGCGCCTGCCAGCGCCAGAATGACCACGCCTAGCGCAACGCCGACGACGATGTCTCGCCTAGCCATGATGTGCTCCCGATCCCCTGGCCCGTCTGCAGGATCGAAGGGAACGCCCGACTGGCGCCGCATCTATACCCGCGCCCACGAAATTCGTCGCAGTTTGTCGCCAGACCATCGGCCTAGATCGCCCGCATCAGTTCGGAGCCGGCATGCAGCGCCAGGCCCACCAGGCCGCCGATGATCGTGCCGTTGAGGCGGATGAACTGCAGGTCCTGGCCGACATTGGTCTCGAGCTTTTCGACGATCGTCTGCGTATCCCAGGCCCGGATGGTTTCCGACACCAGCTTGGCAACGTCCGCCCCATGCCGGTCTGCGAGGTCGACCAGCAGAGCGCGGATGCGCACGTTGAGAGCCTCGCGCACATTCTCCTCGCGCAGCAGGCCCTCGCCCATGTTTGTCATCGCCCCCGACAGCCATTCGCGCAGCCGCCCGTTCGGATCGGCGCAGTCGCGGCGCAGGGCAGTCTTGAACTCCGACCATCCCGCCTCGACCACGCCCGCCACCGTCGGATGCGCCGCGGCATCGCGGATCCAGCCGCCGATACGCTCCTGCATCACCGGATCGCTGCGCAGGTCGCGCGCGAACTTGTCGACGATCTCGTTCAGGCTCAGCCGGATCGGATGGCGCGGGTCGCCGGCAATGTCGTAGACCACATCCTCCAGCGCGCGGATGATCGCATCCGACGCCTTGCCGTCCACGCCCGCCAGCCGCGCAAGCCAGCCCGAACGCTCGCGCACGCGCAGCCGGATCAGCCCCTGATATTCCTGCAGCACGCGGAAGCCCTGTTTGAGCGCCGCATCGAGCAGCGCCTGGTGCCGCCCCTGTTCGGCCAGCGCCTCGAGCACCGAACCGAAGGCAGGGGCCACCTGCGTTCCCTGCGCCGCCTCCGCCGCCTGGCTGCGCAGGAAGCCCGAGACCGTGTCGTCGTCGAGTGCATCGAGCAGCATGGGAATGGCGGAGACGAGTTCACCGGCCACAACGCCCGACTGCTGCGGATCGGCGAGCCATTTGCCGATGCCGTTCGAGAGGTCCATGTCCTTCACCCGCTCCGCGACCAGCTCAGGCTTCAAGAAATTGTCGGCGATGAATTTTCCTACCGCATCGCCGATGCGGTCCTTGTTGCGCGGGATCACGGCGGTGTGCGGAATGGGAATGCCGAGCGGGTGGCGGAAGATCGCGCTAACCGCAAACCAGTCGGCGAGGCCGCCCACCATCGAGGCCTCGGCAAAGGCGCGGACATAGCCCCAGAGCCAGCGGGCGGTATCGCCCTCTGGGCGCCAGACATGGCTCGCCACGAACAGGACGGTCATGGCCAGAAGCAGCCCGGTCGCCCACCGGCGCATCCGGATCAGTCCCGGGGGCTCGGGCGTCTTCTTCGTCTTGGCTGGCTTTTCAGGTGCAGCCTTATTCATCGTGGCTCGCGGCGCGGGGTCTCATGGCCTTGTCCATAAGCATGATATAGGCGCTTGCCCGATCGGGACGAAACGCACCAGAAAAGCGAATTGAGGGCGAAGCGGGACACGCATGACCACAGCGGACATCATCGGCTCGACGGCCGCCGTGCTGACCACAGCCTCGTTCTTTCCGCAGGCCCTGCACGTGCTGCGGACGCGGGATACGGCGGCGATTTCCCTGACCATGTACACGCTGTTCACGGCGGGGATCTCGTTGTGGGGAATATATGGGCTGATGACGATGCAGTGGTCGATCATTCTCGCCAACGGGATCACGCTGGTGCTGGCCGCGTTGATCCTTTCCCTGAAGGTGCGCGGCGTGATGGACGCACGAAAAGCCGTTCGCCCCGCGGAATAAGAGGCAGCGATGGATG
>DASYKO010000367.1:0-3447 GCA_035995285.1 Hyphomonadaceae bacterium
TCCTCGCCGCTGGCGGTTGCTTCTCTTTCGTGCTTGAGCCACACCGGTCTAAATCCGAGGGGAGCACATGGGCGTTACGGTTCTCGATCATCCGCTGATCCAGCACAAGCTCTCGCTGATGCGGGACAAGACGACGTCGACGTCTGGTTTCCGCACGCTGTTGCGCGAGATCGCGCATCTCATGTGTTACGAGGTGACGCGCGACCTCGAGCTTGAGACCATGGCCATCGAAACGCCGATGGGGCCGATGAATGCCCCGACCATCAAGGGCAAGAAACTGGTCTTTGCGTCCATCCTGCGCGCCGGCAACGGGCTGCTGGATGGGATGCTCGACCTTGTGCCCGCGGCGCGCGTGGCTCACATCGGCATCTATCGCGACCACGATACGCTCCAGCCGGTAGAGTATTACTTCAAGGCGCCGGGGGAGCTCGAGAACCGGCTGATCATCGTGGTCGATCCGATGCTGGCGACCGGCAATTCGGCGATTGCGGCGATCGACCGGCTGAAGCGCCGCGGCGCCAACCGGCTGCGTTTCCTCTGCCTGCTCTCGGCGCCCGAGGGGATTGCGGCTTTCACGAAAGCGCATCCGGACGTGCCGGTGTTCACCGCCGCGATCGACAGCCATCTCAACGAGAAGGGCTACATCGTGCCCGGCCTCGGCGATGCAGGCGATCGGATGTACGGGACGAAGTAGCGCGCCGCTCAGAGAGTGAAGAGCCACGCCGAAACGCTGACCGCCAGCGCGAGCCCCACCAACAAGCGCCACACGGGCACGCCCTCGATGCCGGGGCCTTCGCCGTTGGCGGGGCGGCGGCCGGTGATCATGGGGGCGATGAGATTGGTGCGCTTGATGACCAGGTAAAACACGATGGCGAGGATGTGGAGGCCGATCAGCACCAGCAGGATGTTGAACGCGTCCTCGTGCAGGTCTCCGATCTCCTGGGCGGTCTCGAAGCTGACGAAGCGGGCAAGCGGACCGGATTCGAGGCCGTCCGTGTCCATCGCGAAGAGGCCGAGGCCGACTTGCGCGACGAGCGCCAGGAGAATGGCGATGACGCTGAGCGCGCCGAGCGGATTGTGACCGAGGGCGGGTTTGTAGTCCCTGGCCAGGAGCTTCGGGATGTAGCCGAACACTGCACCGGGGCCCTTGAAGAAGTGCGAGAACCGCGCGGTGGCCGGGCCGGCAAAGCCCCACCAGATGCGGAAGACGAGCAGGCCGACGATGATGTACCGGATGGCCTGTGCCAGTCCATCAGGCGCTCTTCGGCGGTCCACCACGAAAAGGCGACCAGGCCCACGACAAGCCAGTGGAACAGGCGCGTCGGCGCATCCCATACTTTTTGCTGCGCAGGTTTTGCGGTGTCGGCCATGGCGTCCCATCATGGGTTCGCCACAACGCTCCCCCTGGGGCGCGACGCTAGAAAGCGCCCGGGGTTCCGTCAACTTGGCGTGGATAGCGGGGGAGACACGCGCAGTGATCTGGACTATCGCGTGGCATCCTATTGAATTTGGCCTTGTTGGTGGGAACGTCTGAAAGCGTGGCGGAAGCATTCCAATCCTCGAGCTCGATCGATCCGCGCGACGTGCTGCGCGAGGTGTTCGGCCATGCGCAGTTCCGCGGGTTGCAGGAAGGCGTTGTCCGGCATGTGACCGGCGGGGGAGACGCGGTCGTCCTGTTCCCGACGGGGGCGGGCAAGTCGGTGTGCTACCAGGTGCCAGCCCTGTGCCGGAAGGGCGTCGCCATCATCGTCTCGCCGCTGATTGCTCTCATGCGCGACCAGGTGGAGGCGCTGAAACAGGCGGGCGTCGCGGCGGCGGCCTATAACTCGGCGCTGTCGCCGGACGAGCAGAGGAGCGTGCGCGAGGCGCTGCTCGGCGGGCGGCTCAAGCTGATCTATGTGGCGCCGGAGCGGCTGATGACGCAGGCGTTCCAGTCGCTGCTGCAGGATGTCGAGATCTCGCTGTTTGCGATCGACGAAGCGCATTGCGTCTCGCAATGGGGCCATGATTTCCGGCCGGAATACCGCGCTCTGTCGAGCCTGGCTGCCGATTTTCCCGGCGTGCCGCGCATCGCGCTGACGGCGACGGCCGATCCGATGACGCGGGCGGATATCATCGAGCGGCTGCGGCTCAATCAGGCGGAGGTGTTCATCACCTCCTTCGACCGGCCGAACATCTCCTATGCGATCGCGCAGCGGGATCAGGCGAAGCAGCAGCTGCTGGACTTCCTCAAGAAGCACGAGGGGGCGAGCGGGATCGTCTATTGCCTGTCGCGCAAGAAGGTGGAGGCGATTGCGGAATTCCTGAACGAGAGCGGGATCAGGGCGTTGCCCTATCATGCGGGCATGGATGCCAAGGTGCGCTCCAAGCACCAGGACGCGTTCCTGATCGAGGATGGCCTGGCCCTGGTCGCGACGGTCGCCTTCGGCATGGGCATCGACAAGCCGGACGTTCGCTATGTGGCGCATGTCGACATGCCCGCCACGGTAGAGGCGTATTACCAGGAGACGGGCCGGGCGGGGCGAGACGGCCTGCCGTCGGATGCGTGGATGGCCTATGGCATGTCCGACGTCACGCAGCGCCGGAGAATGATTGCCGAGGGCAATGCGCCCGAAGAGGTCAAGACGGTCGAGCGCACGAAGCTCAACGTGCTCCTGGATATCTGCGAGACAACGAAATGCCGGCGGCAGCAGATTCTCGCGCACTTCGGCGAAGAGCATCCCGGCAATTGCGGGAATTGCGACAACTGCCTCGCGCCCGTGGATACGTGGGATGCGACGGAGGCTGCGCAAAAGGCGATGTCTGCGATCTATCGCACCGGCCAGCGCTTTGGCGTCACGCACGTCGTCGACGTGCTGATGGGCAAGGCTACGGAAAAGGTCGAGAGACTGCAGCACGACCAGCTCCCGGTGTTCGGCAAGGGCGAGGGTGTGGATGCCAAGACATGGCAGTCCGTGATCCGGCAGCTGACGGCGGCGGGATATGTGTCGGCCGATCCCGATCATGGCGGGTTGCGGCTGACGGAAGAGGCGCGGCCGGTGCTCAAGGGCGAGCAGAAGATCGAGCTGCGCAAGGAGCGACCGAAGACCGGAACCAAGAAGGAAGCGCGCGCGGCGAAGAATGCAGCCGCACTGAACGATGCCGCGATGTCGCTGTTCGACGCCCTGCGGGCAGAGCGGGCGCGGCTGGCCAAGGCGCAGGGCGTGCCGCCCTATCTGGTGTTCCACGATTCCAGCCTGCGCGCGATGGCGATGGAAAAGCCCTCGACCATGGACGAGATGGCGGAGATCAACGGCGTGGGCGCCGCGAAGCTGCAGCGCTATGGCGAGGACTTCCTGGCGGTGATCGCGGCGAACGGCCGGCGCTGAGCCTAAGATTTGCTTGCGCCGTTAGTCGTCTGTGCCGATAATGTGTCTGGGGACGATATGCTTGGCGACAAGCAATTGG
>DASYKO010000368.1:0-3428 GCA_035995285.1 Hyphomonadaceae bacterium
CTCCGCCTGGAATGGCAAGAAGAGCGAGGCCAACCTTGCCGCGGTGCGTCCCTATGCCGAGGCGGGCGAGGCCAAGGCGATGCGGGCCATGATGGACGGCTATGTCCAGCTTGCGAAATCCTCCGGCGGGCGCGGGCAGTCTGCCTCGCTGGCGAAGCCCGAGCAGGGGCTGACGTCGCTGGCCGCGATCTGGGCGATGCAGATCTACCGTATCGCCGGCGTGGAAAAGGATCGCAAGCTCGTCGCCGCGCTGGCGCCCTGCCTGGTCAACCAGCCCGACTATGTCCCGGAGCCAGCGGGCATCTATGTGGTCTCCTCGATCTCGGGCGACATCGACTGCGGGTTCGATACCGACGGCGGACAGATGGCGCAGGCAGCGTTTCAGCTGCAGGAGCTGATACGGACCAAACGCGAACCAGGCGGCACGCCGCAAGTCAAATTCATCGAGCGCCCGGTGGTCAATCAGGCCGCAGTGGACGCCACGCACTTCGCCAGCGCGCTCGAGGCCTACAGGGCGCGCAACGGCTACGACAAGACATCGGAGACCAAGGCCGAAACAAAATGGATCCTCGCCTATGTCGGAACCGAGCCCGCACGGCAGGCCGAGTTCGACCGCATCCGCTTCGAGGTCGAACTCCAGCACATGAAGCAACCCGGCTACCCGAAGGACGCGGCGTATTACAAGGCCTACAGCGAGACGCCGGCCGGCAAGGCGCGGCTCGCCGAACTCGCAGCCGTCAAGCAGGCAGAGGCCGACAGGCGGGGTTACAACGCCAGGAATTTTAACATAGCCAATGCGAACGAGACCAACCGCTATTCCTCGATGCAGGCGGCATTCGATGCGGGCGGGCAGAGCGCGATCGCCTGGTATGACAAATTCGGCGCGAGCCTGAAGCCAGGCGAGATCAGCATTTACCAGTGGTGTGACAAAGGCGTGCCCAAGGCATGCGATGCCGCTGGCGCCCAGCGCGACCTGTTCAAGCTCCAGGCGGATTTGCAGCAAGCCAAGGACGACGCAAAGTTGTTCGTGCCGGATTCCGGCGGCGGCGGATCGCCGGGCGAGACGCTGGCGCAGCGCGAGGCGCGCGTTTCCCGCGAGAACTGCGCGCGGGCCGACCTTGGCGCCAGTATAGCCTGCAAGCGGGACTGATCCATCCGCGCCGCCCGTTCGTATCGGCGGCGGGAGACCAGAATGAGCAAACCTCGCCGCTTCATCACCGTCCACGACGAGATGCAGGACGGCTATCGCTACGAACTCGTCGCCCGCCCGGGCCAGAATTTCGATCCGGAGTTCAAGCCGCAGCTGACCCCATCCGAAATGCTGCACCTTGGCGTGTTCGGCGGCAAATACCTGCGCGACTGCCGCAAGGAGTTCCCGGCCAGCTGGTTCAAGGGCGCCAAACTCGCCACGGGCGATCACGCCGACAAGGAGCTCAACTATTTCGGCGTCTGGGCCTCGAAGCCCCTCTCCTACTGGAAGCGGAAGGGCTGGATCCACAGGCACGATCCGCGCGGATGGTTCCAGTGGTATTGCCGCTATTACATGGGCCGCCGGATGGAAGACGACGCGCGGCAGATCAAACGCTGGAAAGCGTTCACCCGGCACATCGGCCAGATAAAAGCCAACTGCGATCCCGGCGACATCTTCTGCCGCAGAGGACAGCGACAGGCGCTGTTGCACTGGGCCTATGACAGCCGGAAGTTCTGAGGCTCACTCGCCCTCTGCCGCAAAGTTCTTCTTGCCGTCTTTGTCGTTCTTGCGGGCGCCGGCGAGAATGCCCGGCATGGCGTAGTTGCCTTCGTGGCAGGCATATTCGTACGCTTTGCCCTTGGCGGTGTTGAACACCATCTCGGCTTTCCAGATCTGGCTGAACAGTTTCGGGTCGTTGACCTCGAACTTGTAGAGCACCTGGTCCGCCGCCACGCGCGTGAAGCGCTCCGTGACCTTCGCATCGGGAGACAGGAGGTAAGAGGCTGCGAAGAAAGTGCGCAGACTTTCGCCGGGATTGAAGTTGGTGGTTTCGACGACCAGCGTATCGCCTTCCCAATGCCCCTTAGAGCGGCCGAGCCATTGCGGCTGACTCATGTCGAGCTTGCCGTTGAGCGGGATGATGCGGGCGTCGTGGTTCATCTCGACCATGATGACCATGTAGTCCGGCGTCTGCACGAACTGGTAGGTGTTGTTGTACATCACGTTGATCATCGGCGGCCCGCCGGTGGAGCCGAAGCCGACGAGGCAGCGTTCCGCCATCGGGCGCGTCTCGGGTCCGTCGAACGTGTTGCGCACGAAGAAGAGGCCGTCGTCGAACTTCTTCTTGCCGGCCTGGGTGTAGGGAATCTTCCCGTCGACCGGATCGACGATCCAGGACGAGCGATACTCGCCATTGATCTTGGCGTAGCTGGTGCCGGCATCGACGTAGACGTTGTTGTAGCCGCCGACATCCTGGCCGGCTTTCGGGGCGCCGGAGTTGGGATCGGTGCGCGCGTTGCCACGCTCATTCGACGCGATGCGCTGGGTTGCCATGCGAGTGGCGTCGGCCTCCGGGATCGTCAGCGATTTGAACTGGGCTGACCGCTCCAGGTTGGTGGCCGAGACGTTGGACCAGAGGCCCTGGAAATCCGGCTTGCCGTCGGATGTGCGCGGCGCCTGGTAGGCCGGGGTTTGCGCAACGGCAACGGCGGAAGCGCCCAGTGCCAGAATGGCTGCGACGGCCACTCCTGTGCGTGAGAGGGCAAGCTTCATGGTCTCCTCCAGTCCTGTCGTTTCGCCCTTGGGTTCGGGCGCTCTGCTTTTTGACAAGGTACCTCCGGAGGAGCAGGACGCAAGCGCGGTGCAATGACTGTCACGCAGCCTTTGTAGAGATGTGATCGGCGCCGCGCGCCCAGGGCCTGCACGCTCAGGGAATGGCCAGAGGGAATCGCATGAAACGTCTCATTCTCGGGTTTGCGGTTCTCGCTGGATGCGTGAGCGCCCCACCCTCGCAGGTTTCGGGACCGCAGTCCGTCGAAGCGTCCGGCCAGCTGACCTGGCTCAAGGGCGACCTGCATGTGCACGACGATCATTCCAGCGACGGCAGCCTGCCACGCCAGCGCAGTAAGGACCGGGCAAAAGGCAATGTGCCGGTCGGCGCCCAGATCGGGCGGGCCGAGGAGATGGGGCTCGATTTCCTGCCGCTGACCGACCATCGCACGTTCGACCAGTATTACGATCCGCAATGGCGCTCGGCGAAGCTGCTGCTCATTCCGGGCGAAGAAGCGAATGGCAGTCCGCATGTGACCGTGCAGGGCGCTGTGGATTCCATCATTCAGGGCGCGGGCCGGCCGGACCTTTCGCCCTTCGCCCATGTGCAGCAGTCGGTGTGGGATGCGCATGCGCAGGACGCCAACTGGACCGTGGCGCATCCGGACGATGGCGAGACCGATGACGA
>DASYKO010000369.1:0-2958 GCA_035995285.1 Hyphomonadaceae bacterium
CATGATTGCGAGACCCGCGATCGCCGCGATCATCATCCCCGGCCCGGCCCCCCAGCAGAATGCAAACTTGATGGCTTCCTTCCCGCCCTCATCCAGCCGCCGCCAGGAGAGGAAGGTGAACACAACGCCCCAGATGATCGCCGCAAACAGCGGCAGCCGGAACGCATCCGCCCCCATCCCTGCCGACCGCGCATAGAGCGCCCACGCAGCATAGACCGGCAGCGCCGCCAGCCCGATCCCAAGGAGCGACAACCGGCCCAACCGAGGCGCTCCAGCGCCTGAACTGTCCGAAACCCCGGTTTTGGCCATGACAAACCTTTTGGTCTAAATGCACAACATGTTTGTCATTCGATTTTGCGATCCTGTCAACGGGGCGGCCGTTTCCGCCGCGCTTCCTCTGACTTGCCGGATCAGAACTGCCCCCCTATAAGCCCCGCTTCCCGAAAGGCGGCGGTGGTCGCTGCCTGTGTAGCCAGGGCGATGGCGCCAACCTTCAAAGGTATGGGCCAGACCGTCAGGGCGAAACGGAGAGCAAAATGGCTAAGCCTGATATCGTTCTCAATGTCGACGTGCGTGAGCGCACGGGCCGCGGCGGCGCGCGTGAAGTTCGCCGCGCCGGCAAAGTCCCCGGCATCCTCTATGGCGGCGAGCGCGGACCCGTCTCGATCGCGGTCGACAAGAAGACCGTCGTGCAGGCCCTCAAGTCCGGCAAGTTCATCTCCCACACCGTGACGCTCGAGCATAAAGGCGAGAAGCAGCTGGTGTTCACCCAGGACATCCACTTCCATCCCGTCACCGACGAGCCCACCCACCTCGACCTCTACCGCGTCGAAAAAGGCCAGATCATCCGCGTGGCCGTGCACGTGAAGGTCGTCGGCCAAGGCGTCTCGCCCGGCATCAAGCGCGGCGGCGCGCTCAACATCGTGCGCCACGAAGTCTGGCTCTACGCCCCCGCCGACGCGATCCCGGAAGAGATCATCGTTGACGTGTCCGAACTCGACATCGGCATGGCCGCGAAGATTTCCGGCGTGAAGCTGCCGGAAGGCACGCGCACGGTGATCGCCGACCGCGACTTCACCATCGCCACCGTCGCCGGCCGTTCTGCGAAGGACGAGGTTGTCGACGAGAAAGTTGCGACCGCTGCAGAAGGCGTCGAGGGCGCTGCTGCTGCTGGCGCCGAAGGCGCTGCTGCTGCAGGCGCTGCTCCCGCGGCTGGTGCGAAGGCCCCGGCTGCTGGCGCAAAAGCTCCGGCTGCTGGCGCGAAGGCTGCTCCGGCTGCCAAGCCCGCAGGCGACAAGAAGAAGTAAGGCTGAGGCCGGCGCGTTCCTCAGGAGCGCGCCGGCGGCCTGCCCTCTCAGGCAAACAGTGGGAATTTTCCCATGCTGCTCATCGTGGGCCTTGGAAATCCGGGTCCTCAGTACGAGGGCAACCGGCACAATATCGGCTTCAAGATGGTCGAAGCGATCGCCGAGGCGCATCGCTTCTCGCCCTGGCAGATGCAATCCAAATTCGAAGCGCAGGTGTGCGAGGGGCAACTTGCGGCGCCCGATGGCGCGAAGATAAAGACCATCCTCGCCAAGCCGCAGACCTACATGAACGACAGCGGCCGCTCCGTCGCCGCGATCATGCGCAAGCACTACCTGCAGCCCAGCCAGATCGTCGTCTTCCACGACGAGATCGACATGGCGCTCGGCCGCTTCCGCATGGCCACGGGCCGCAGCGCCGCCGGGCATAACGGCATCCGCTCCATCTATGCGCTGGCGAGCACCGAGGTGCGCCGCGGCCGCATGGGCGTGGGCCATCCCGGCGAGAAGAGCGCGGTGAAAGCCTCCGTCCTCGCCGACTTCCATCCCGACGAGCGCCCCGCCGTCAACGCGCTCCTCAAAGCCTGCATCGACGCCCTGCCCTTCCTCGTCGCTGGCACGAATGACGAGCGCTACCAGACAGCCGTCATGCAACTTGCCCCCGCGCCGAAGAGCGACCCGAAGAAGCCGAAGGACGCGTAAGCGCGCGAATCTAACCGTCGGGGAGCGCCGGGCGCCTGCCCGCCCCAGCGCTTCCACATTCACGCCAGTGGCTGCCTAACCAAAGAGCCGGGCAGCCGCCCGGCGCTCCCTCTGCGCGTTCGGCGCACAACCTCCGCCATCTCGACTGCGGGTAACTTGGTGACCTTGGTGCATCCTTGGCTTGCCTTGCCGAAGCTCCGGAGGAGCGTAGGCAGGTGACCTTGGTGTTTGAATCTTTTCCAACCCGCCAACGTTCCTCACGCAACTGAGGGGAACTTCGTGTCTTCGTGCGCCCTTCGTGTCTTCGTGTTGAAAACTTGTCCCACCCCGCCCACCCAACTCTGTCATTCCGGGCGCAGGCGCGAAGCGCCGGAGACCCGGAACCCAGGGGCCACATACACGCCCGCCTCAACAGCGCTGTTGCAACGCCTGCAATCGCCGCCCTGGGTTCCGGGTCTCCGCTTCGCTCCGCCCGGAATGACATCGGTTGAGAGCCCATACTGGTGGTGACTTTCCAAAAACCCACCACCGTTATGGCGTACCTGCCACCTCCAATCCCTCAGCAATTTCCACAATCGACATCACGTTGGCCTTCTCAAACTGTAGGTCCCCAAACCCGTGAGATACTCAGCCCATGAGCTTGATGGCGATCATCCTCTGGGCCCTGCATGCACTGTCTCCGATGAGACGGCTGCAGGAGAGCGCGCGCCATCTCCTCGTAACCATGCTGCATTACCTCTCCGATCCAAGATGGCCGGCCTGGCTCGAAGCCAACCCCGATGATCCATCCGGCTTCCCAACCTTCGAGCGCATGCTCGACGACCTCAACGCCGGCATCGACATCATCATCTACCAGAAGGCGCGGGCGCTCCTTTGCCTGCCGCAGGCCAGCTGGAAGCGGCCGCGCAAGCTCCCGCTCCAGCCCCGCCGCTCGCGCTCCTTCACCGAGTTC
>DASYKO010000370.1:0-4277 GCA_035995285.1 Hyphomonadaceae bacterium
CGCGCCCGCGCGGGACCATCACCCGCGCCGCCTCGCGCCCGGCGAGGAAGCCGCCCAGCGCCGCCATCTCCCACACCTTGCGATAGACCCGCTCCGTCGTCTCCCGGATCGGAAAGTTCACGTTCGCGCCGATGTTGAAGACCACCGCCTCCAACGGCGCGATCTCGTTCTCGATCGTCCTGAACAGGCCGACGACTTCCTCCTCGACCCGCGCATCCGATCCGAACCCATGCGCCTCTCCGCCCTCGGCGCGGATCTGCGCGAGCAGGGGCTCGAGCGAGGGCAGCTCGCGCCGGGTGCAGACAGCAATGAGCCCCTCGCGGGCAAAGCGCCGGGCGATGGCGCCGCCGGTCGCGTCGCCCGCGCCAACGACCAGGACTGAGCGTTTTTCCGTGCCCGCTGACGCCATCCTCAACCCTCCGTTCAGAAAGAGAACCTAGTCTGGCTTTTCAGGCCACGCAAACCGGGGCAGGCTACGCCATATGACCAGACAAGCTAATCGATGGGACGAGCTCTCGACCGACTGGTGCCCGGTAGCGCGCGCACTGTCCGTGATCGGCGACCGCTGGACCCTCCTCATCGTCCGCGACTGTTTCCTCGGAAAATCAAGGTTTGACGAGTTCCAGGCCAGCCTCGGTATCACCCGTCACCTCCTGTCCGACCGCCTGAAACGCCTGGTGGATCATGGAGTTCTGGAAAAGAACCCATACCAGCAGAACCCCGTCCGGTACGACTACCGCCTTACCGAAAAGGGCAAGGACTTCGCCCCGGCGCTGGTCGGCCTGAAGGACTGGGGCAAGAAGCACATGCCGGTGCGGCGCGAGGCGGCGGTCAGATAGTTCTGAAACAGAACTTATACAGCGCCTAGCCTTGTTCCGCGGAAGCCGGCGACTAGGTCTCCAGCATCCTTGTGGAGATGCTCTTGCCGCCCCGGGTCGTTTCACTCGCCGACGAGGCCGATACGCAGGCCCGCTACGAGAACCATCCCATCGCCGATGTGAATGGCCAGGTCGTGCGGATCAGCGTGATGACCGAACCCTATCATTGGCACCATCATCCCAATTCGGATGAGACGTTTCTTGTCATCGAAGGCGAGCTGGTCATCGAGTTCGAGGACGGCATGCAAGTGCTGAAGCCCCGCCAGCTTCTCACAGTGCCGAAAGGCGTTCGCCACCGCACACGGCCGGCCGGGGCTCGATCCGTCAACCTCACCATCGAAGCGCGGGATGCGGAGTCCGTTTCCTGAACCAGGTCGCCGCCTAGTTCACCGCACTCAAATCCACATTCGCCGGCTCTCTCACCGAGAACGCTGCAAAGCGCGTGCGGTATTCCGCTGGCGTCATGCCGGTCTCGCGCTTGAACAGCGTGCGGAAGAAGCTGACGTCCTGATAGCCGACTGCCTCGGAGACGGCCTGAACCGAGGCTGTCTCGCGCTCCAGCTTTGCCTTGGCGGCTTCGATGCGCACGGCCTGGAGATAGCCTGCCGGCGCCCTTCCCGTTGCGGCCTTGAAGCGGCGCAGGAAGGCGCGCTCCGACATGCAGGCCTGTTCGGCAAGCGCCTCGTTGGAGACCGCCTCGCAGTAATGCTCCTGGATGAAGGCCTCGGCATTGCGCACGCGATCGTCCGCATGCGGCGGCGACAGGGGCAGCACCGCATAGCCCGACTGGTGCGTGCGCGGCATGGTGAGCAGCAGCGCCTTGGCCGTCTGCACCGCAATCTCGTGACCGCAGAGCTTTTCAACCAGATAGAGCGACACGTCCGCCGCCGCCGTGAGGCCGCCGCTGCACAGGAGACGGCTGTCTTCGGTGACGAAGAAGCCCGGCTGCCAGTCGACCTTCGGCCAGCGGCGCATGATATCCGGCGCCGCCGCCCAGTGCGTGGTGGCGCGCTTGCCATCGAGCAGGCCGGCCTCGGCAAGATAAGCCGCGCCCATGCACACCCCGGCGACATAGGCGCCCGCCGCATAGTGTTCGCGCAGCCACGGCAGCAGCGCCGAATTCTCGATCAGTTTTTCATCGAGCTGCAGGCCCGAGGTCGGCACGATGATGATGTCGGCATGCTTCACCTCTGCGATCGAGGTCTGCGGGGTAATGCTCATGCCGCCATAGGGGCTGCGCGCCGGCTTGCCGTCCTTGGTGGCCGTGATGACGCGAAAGCGCGGCTCGGGGCTTTCGCCCTTGAGTTCCCGCCAGAGGGCGCCCGCCGAATGGAACACCTCGATCGGCATCAGCGATGTCGAGGCATAACCATCGTCGAGCAGCACAACGCAGACATCGAGAATGCGGGACTCCGGCTTGCCCGTAGGAACAATGGTGCCGTGCATGGCCTCTCCCCTCGTCCCCACAGCAGTATAGGCCAGGACGCGCGGCAGCGATACCGCGCGCCTGCTATACGGCGTTTCAGCCCGCGGCTGTCGTCGGATCGATAATGCCGGTGATCGGCGTGATCTTGGTGGCCGGGAAGCCCGAGAACTTCGCATGCTCGCGGATCGCGTCCTCGCTGTCTGCGAGATAGAGGCAGAAAGTCTTGTCGCCCGCGACGTAAGAGTGCTCCCACTGCACACGCGGGGCGAGCTTGGCGAGGGCGGCGTTCGAGGTCTCGGCTGCGCCCTTGAGTTCAGGCCGGGTGAACTTCCCGACCGCCGGAATGTCGCGTTCGATGACGAAACGTTTGAGCATCTAGTCCTCCCGGGTTCGCGCCATTGATGGACCGCGCGTCTGATGGAGAGGTATGCGCTGGCAGGATCGCCCGCGTCAGCGCAACCAGCGCCATTGTGCAGTGGCGATCCCGCCACTGGTGGCTCGCGGCCTATCAAACGCTGCGGCGCCGCTACAGGATATATTTCGATAGGTCCTTGTCGCCCGCCATCGCGCCGACTTTCTCACGCACATAGGCGCCGGTGATGCGGAAGGCTTGGCCGGATTTGTCTGACGCCGTAAAGCTGATCTCGTCCAGCACGCGCTCCATCACCGTATGCAGACGCCGCGCACCGATGTTCTCGACCGAGTCGTTCACCTGCACCGCCAGGTCCGCAATCGCATCGATGGCGTCGGGATCGAAGGCCAGATCGACGCCCTCGGTCTTCATCAGCGCCGTGTACTGCGTGACGAGATTGGCCTCCGGCTCGGTCAGGATGCGGCGGAAATCATCGCGGCTGAGCGGCTTGAGCTCCACCCGGATCGGCAGGCGGCCCTGCAGCTCGGGCAACAGGTCCGACGGCTTGGAAACGTGGAAAGCGCCAGACGCGATGAACAGGATGTGGTCCGTCTTCACCGTGCCGTGCTTGGTGGCCACCGTCGTGCCCTCGATCAACGGCAGCAGATCCCGCTGCACGCCCTCGCGCGACACATCCGCGCCCGCCCGCTCAGACCTTGAAGCGATCTTGTCGATCTCGTCGAGGAAGACGATGCCGTCCTCCTCCGTCACCCGCAGCGCCTCGCGCGTCACCGCTTCCGAATCCAGCAGCTTGTCGGACTCTTCGGCGATCAGCGGCTTGTAGGCATCCTTCACCGTGGTGCGGATGCGCTTGGAGCGTCCGCCGAAACTCTTCGAGAGAAGATCGGAAAGATTGACCATGCCGATGCTCGCCCCCGGCTGTCCGGGAATATCGAACCCGCCCAGCGGCGAGGACGTATCCGCGACATCGATCTCGATCTCCTTATCATCCAGCTGCCCCGCCCTCAGCTTGGCGCGAAAGCTCTCGCGCGTCGAAGGCTGCGCCGTGGCGCCCACCAGCGCGTTGAGCACCCGCTCTTCTGCTGCGGCCTCCGCCTTCGCCTCGACATCCTTGCGGCGCTTCTCGCGGACCTGGCTGATCGCGATCTCCACCAAGTCGCGGATGATCTGCTCCACGTCGCGGCCGACGTAACCGACCTCGGTGAACTTGGTCGCCTCCACTTTAAGGAACGGCGCCTTGGCCAGCTTGGCGAGACGCCGCGAGATCTCTGTCTTGCCCACGCCCGTAGGCCCGATCATCAGGATGTTCTTCGGAGTGACTTCTTCCTTCAGCGCGTCCGGCAGCTGCTTGCGCCGCCAGCGGTTGCGCAGGGCCAGCGCCACCGCCCGCTTGGCGTCAGGCTGGCCGACGATGAACCGGTCAAGCTCGGAAACGATTTCTCGCGGGGTGAATTCGGACATGAAGGCCTGAGGTAGGAAGAGAGGAGACCCTTCGCTAGCTCAGGCCTGCCGATGTCTCAAGCTCTTCAGGCCGGTTGCTTCCTTTAAGCAGTCAGGCTTTAAGCAGGTTCCTGCGGGAAGATGCGTCCGGTGAGGCCCT
>DASYKO010000371.1:0-1535 GCA_035995285.1 Hyphomonadaceae bacterium
GGCTGCTTCGAGCACCCTGACGGCCTCTTCCGCCCTGCCCCTCTGCATCAGCGCGAGGGCGCAGCCGATGCGGGGGAACCCATCGTCTGGCCGCACGACACTCAGGCCTTCGAAGAGGCGCTGCGCGGCTTCCGGCTTGCCGTTGAGCACGGCGTGAAATCCGATGGACGCGAGCCGTCGGACTTCGCCGGCTTCCAGCGTAAAGGCCGGCGCCTGCACCGCCAGCCCGGGCGACTGTGCGGCAATCCCTGGCGCGATCATGGTGCGATGACGCCTCGGGGAAGCATGCCGGCCATGGCAAACGGCATTTCCGGCGCCGTAACCGATGTCGCCGTAGAGTTCCCCGCCTGCGCAGATACCTGACCCGCGAGCGCGATATCGACAAACACCGCCAACTCCGCCGCCAGCGGATCCACTTCCAGCCCTTCCAGCGGAAACAGTCGGCTCAATACGATTTCATCTCCAGATAGCGACCACGTCGCCCCCCGGCTGCCGTCCCACACGTGGTTGGCTTCGAGAAGGCCGCGCAGAACGCCTTCCACGTCCTCGTGCGGCAGCTCGCCGATCGGCGCGTACGCCAGCAACGACGGCGGATTCGGCTCATAGCGCAGCGTGACGTCCACGCGATCATCGATGCGTATCGCGCACGCTCCGGCGCTATCCGGCTGCAGTTCCAGGCCAAAGTTGTCGCCCAGCGCCTTCATGAGCGCAGCAGCCTGTTCGGACAAATCGATCATGGAAACTCTCCTCAGGTCGCCGTCATGTGCGACATGCCGTGGAAATTGCGGGTGAGCGCGTCATCGCCATCTCCACCGAATTGCTGGTACAGGGCGCCCACGCCTTTCAGCTTGTAGCCCGCGAACCCCGTGTTGAGCTCCTGCAGGCGCTGATTGCCGCCGTTCGTAACGACTTCGTGGAAGCGGCGGATTTCTTCCGGCGTGCGCTCGCGTTTGTAGTGAGGCACCTGGCCGGTGATCGCCATCTCCAGCTTCATGTGTTTGACCTCGGCGTCGAGCTCGCCGGTGCGGTCCTTGCCGCTCTTGCAGTTGAATGCGACCTTCACACCCAGCAGATCCGCCAGCACCGCCAGTCGCGTCGGCATCTTGTAGGGTTCGGTGCCGGCGTTCCGATGCGCGCCTTCGCGGTGGATTTCACCGATCTGGCGCGCGAGCGCCAGGCTTCCGCCAAGCGGGGTGCGCGCGTCGTTCGGCACGCTCTCGAGCTCTCTCACTTTCGCTTCGAGCTCCAGCCTGCGAGCGTTCGCGGCGGCCGGATTGCTGCCACCACTTCGCATGACAGCGATGTTGTGCGTCTGGAGGGCCAGGATCGCATTCTCGAGCTCCTCGCGATGCCGCGCTTCCAGCTCGCCGATGCGCCCGCCCAGAACGCCCGTGCGCGAAGTGGCGAGGTGCGTCAGATCTTTGCCGAACAGCGAGTGCAGGGCTTCATCGTTCAGCGTGTCCGACACATGCCAGCCGGAAACTTCTTCGGTATGCAGGCCGGCGACGCCTTTCACCGCACCTTGATTGACGCCG
>DASYKO010000372.1:0-5733 GCA_035995285.1 Hyphomonadaceae bacterium
CTGTGCGCTGTCAGGGTGAGAATTCTGAAGCTATGCGCGATCCCCTCGTGTTGAAGATGCGCAACCCCGCTCCACGGTCAAAGGAATTTTGACCGAGACGCGCTGCGAGAGTTTTTCAACGGAATTCGCCGAAAGCCGACACTGGCGACTGCGCTCTATCACATCTCGTCGTCGTGAATGGACCAACCTTGACTTCAAGCGAGACAAGCGTAACGCATATGCAAGCGTTACAGGTGTCTCGCATGAACATCACTGCGTCCGAAAGCCTGATCATGGAGGTTCTCTGGCGGGCCGAGCGGCCGCTGGCGATCGAGGACCTGCAGGAAGCCTTGAAGAACGAAGGCTGGAAGGACGGCACTGTGCGGGCCTTCCTTGCGCGCATGCTGCGGAAGAAAGCGGTGGCCGCAAAGCGGGAGGGTAAGCGCCAGCTCTATCGTCCTCTCCTGCCGCGCGCCGACTATGTGCAGGCGGAAAGCCAGGGACTGCTCGACCGGCTATTTGGCGGCGAGGTGGCGCCGATGGTCGCGCACCTGGCGGAGCACGGCGAGCTGAGCGCCAGCGACATCCGAAGGATCAAGGCCGTCATTCGCAAGCTGGAAAAGAAAGATGAGTGAGATCGCGCTCAAATGTCTTGCCGCTAACATCGGCGCCAGTCTCGCTATCCTAGCCGTGCTCGCGCTGCGAAAGCCGGTTCGCGCGATGTCCGGCGCATCGCTGGCGTATGCGCTGTGGCTGCTTGTGCCGCTGGTCGCGTTTGCCAGCCTCCTGCCGCCGCGAACCGTTGATGTCGTTCAATCTCTCGCCGAACCGGTGACAATCACAACGGCCACGCCGGCGGCGCCCTACACTGCCGCTCCGGCCGAGACTGCTGGCGCCATGCGGTCTGCTGACGCTCCGGACGCGGTGACGGCGCCCGTCATGACGGCAGCCGCGCCTGCGCCGGTTGTCGCGTCGGCGAGACTACTCTCGATCGACGCATGGAGCCTTGCGGCGATCATCTGGATTGCCGGCATGCTCATCATGCTGGCGCTGCTGCTGCGCAACCAGTCGCGCTTCATAACCGATGCCCGCCTGGGCGTTGCTGGACCCGCGGTCGCCGGCTTCCTGCGGCCGCATATCGTGACGCCGGCCGACTTCGAGCAGAGGTTCGATGCTCGCGAACGCGCCATGATCCTCGCGCACGAGGCGGTCCACCTTGCCCGCAACGACGCGCGGATCAACACGCTGGCGGCGCTGTCGCGTTGCCTGTTCTGGTTCAACCCGCTGATCCATGTCGCCGCTCATGTCATGCGGATCGACCAGGAGCTGGCGTGCGACGCCGCCGTGACCGCGCGCCATCCGCGCGCACGGGCCGTCTATGCCTCCGCGCTGCTGAAGGCGCAGCTGGCGTCGCGATCGCTGCCGCTGGGCTGCTACTGGCCGCCGAAGGCCGAGCATACGCTGGTGGAGAGAATTGAAATGCTGGAGCTGGCGCAACCGGGCAAGCGCGCCCGACTGGCCGGCATCGTCGTGCTCTTCGTGCTGGCGATCGGATCGAGCGCGGCGGCCTGGGCGGCGCGGCCGCCGGTGACGCACTATACATCGGGGCCTGTCCCTATCGGTGCAGACAGCTCCGCGCCCGCGCCGCTCCAGCCCGAGCCGCTGCACGAGGAGCCGCAGCATGACGAGCCGCAGCAGACGCCGCCGGCCCAGCCGGCTTCCCGCGAGACGAACTACGATCCAGCCGATCCGGTCTATCTGCGCGGCAAGGTCGAGCGGATCTTCAGCGACGCGAAGTACACGGTCTTTGTTCGCGCTTCCAGCGTTGGCGCCAGCGAGGGCAACGAAGCCAAACCCGACAAGCGCCTGTGGGAACTGACGCCCACGCCATATTGGGGTGACCGGGATGCAGTGAATGCCGATCTCAAGGACCGGCTGATCGCGGTGCGTGGATACAATTCGAAGGACAAGTCGTGCGCGCCCGCGTGCAAGCTGCTCACGCGCGGCATCCTGGTTCCAGGATCAACGGAGCTTCCCGCCGTTGCATCGGCCGACCGTTTCGGCGTGACCGAGGTCAACCGTATCTACGATCTCGGCCAGACCTATATCATCGAAGGCAAGGTCCAGAGCATCAGATTCTCGGACCGCATCCTTGACGCCTATGTCGTGACGCCGGCAAACGGGCTGGTTCCAGGCCGTGTTTTCCAGGTGCGCACCGAGTATCGCTTTCCGCGTGCTGACATCGAGAAACAACTGCTCAATCAGGTGGTCCTCGTCAAAGGGTGGCCGGCGCAAGCCAATCTCGCCGGCGTTGATCTCGACGTATGGTCGACCTACTCCAAATGCGAGACCGGCTGCGCGATGTATGGCAAGGACTTCACACGAGAGGACGGGTCAAAAGTTGCGCCAGCTGAGGATCAGCTCCTGCCGGAGCCCTTGTCTACCGATCCGTTCTTTGTGCGGCTTCCCACCCAGATGACGCGCGATACCGGGGTCACGCTTACCGGCAAGGTAAAGGAATCGAGCAGCTTCGACTGGGGTGTGGAACTTGTGGTGGAGGAGACGAGCCGCACCCCTGCGCCATTTGCGGGACCCCTGCCTGGAACAGTTTGGAAAATTCACTTCAAGCCCGAGGGCTTCGATCCCAATGCGTCAAACCTCCTTCCCTGGAGCGATATCAGCAAAGCCAGAAGCTGGATCGGCCGCACGGTGACCTTCAGTGGAACGGCCGGACCAGACAGCGGCTCGTCAAACGTCAGGACATGCGAGACGAACTGCCGCTTGCTCGCAAGAAACGCCATGGTTTTCGAGTAGAATCTGCCTGCACCGACAACGCCTGCACAACGTCGCCAGCGAGACGCCGGCGCCGAAGGGGGACTCATGTTCGCAAACTACCTCGTCACCGCGCTGCGCAACCTTGCGCGCAACTGGCTCTATGCGACGATCAGCATATTCGGCCTCGCCATATCCTTCGCCGGAGCAATCCTGGTGGCGCAGTTCGTCCGCAACGAGTTCAGCTATGACCGCTGGATCCCCGGCTACGCCCAGATCTACAAGCTGACGCGCACGATCGAGCAGCCGGGCCAGGCGCCCATCCTCGGCGACTTCATCCACGGCGGCGTCAAGGGCGTCCTGAAACAACAATTCCCCGGCGTCGTGGCCAGTGCGCGCCTGGTCCCGATCGAGGCAATCGTGCATCAAACCCCCGACCCGGGCGACGGCGGCGTCAGGGAGACGATCGCGGCCTTTGCTGATGCGGACTTCTTCAAGGTGTTCCAGCTTCCCGCCATCGCAGGCGATCCAGCGACCGCCCTCGAGCAGGCCGACACAGTCGTCCTCACTCAATCCGCTGCGCGCAAGTATTTCGGGCGCGAGGATGTGATCGGCGAGACGCTCAATTTCGACATGCCGACCACCTTCTTCAACGCCGCGGGCGCCCGGGGAAGGTGTGAGGCCGAACGCGCGCAAGGTGACGGCGGTTCTGAAGGACTTCCCTTCCAACACCACGCTCGACAGACAGGTCTTTGCGAGCGGCGGCTTCCTGGCGCAGTTCGATGCCCGGCCAGGCCCGCTCACCGGTGTCAGCGGGCAGACCTATGTGCGCGTAGCGCCCGAGACCACGCCACAGCAACTTCAGAGAGCGCTCGATGCCGTCGCCAAGCCAACCGTCGAAGCGTTCGCCAGGCAGGGCGGCACGAAGGCCTCTCTGGGACATGTCGCGCTTGCGGACGTCCACCTCACGCCGTCCGGCGCCCCCAACCCCGACGGCAAGCCTCCCGCCAGCCGCGCGACCGCCCTTGCCTTCGCAGCCGTAGGCAGCCTGATCGTGCTGGTCGCCGGCATCAACTTCGTTACCCTGATGACGGCGCGCGCTTCGCGCCGGGCGCTTGAGGTCGGCGTGCGCAAGGCAAATGGCGCGCGGCGGTCGGATCTGATCGTGCAGTTCATGGGCGAAGCGCTGGTCCTCGCCTTCCTTTCCATGCTGATCGCGGTCGGCATCGCCGGCGTGCTGGCCCAGCCCTTCAGTGATTTCATGCAGCGCGACCTTGCGTTCGATTTCATCGGCGATCCGATGCTCACCGGCAGCCTGATCCTCGCGACGCTCGTCATCGGCATTCTCGGCGGGTTCTACCCTGCGCTTGTCCTCTCCAGCTTCCGCCCGGGTGCGGTGCTGAAGGGCGGACAGGTGAAGGCGGCGGGCTCGGCTGTGACGCGCCAGGCGCTGGTCGTCGTCCAGTTCGCCATCCTGATCGGGCTGATCATCTCGACCATCACCATCTACCAGCAGACGCGCTATGCCCTGTCGCTTGGACTTGGGAAGGACAGCGAGCGGATCATCCAGGTACGCACCGGGTGCCAGAACGCCGCCGTGCTGCAGGAGATGCGCAAGGTCCCGGGCGTCGAGCGGGCCGCGTGTACTTCGCCGATGGCCCTGAGGATTTTTGGCGCCAACCCGTTCGCCGCCGAAGTGACCACAACGGCCGGGACACGGGTCACGCTGGATGCCGTGCCGATACAGTTCGAACATTTCGAAACCTATGGCGTGAAGCCGCTGGCCGGGCGCCTGTTCGAGCAGGAGCGCGGGGCGGCGGACAATCCGCCGTTCAGCGAGATCGTGCGGGGCCCGCCATTCGGCCTGCCGCGGCCGATCGTGCTCAACCAGACTGCGATCCGGCAGCTGGGCTATGCCTCGCCCCAGGACGCCGTCGGCAAACAGCTGGTCTGGACCCAGCCCAGCGCAGGCAATCAGCCCAGCGCAGGGCCAGGGCCGCTGCCTTCCGAGATTATCGGCGTGGTGCCGGACATGCCTGTGTCGATCAGCGAGCTGGCCAGACCCACGATCTACCACATCTTGGACGGGCGGATGGGTTTGATGTCTATCCGGTTCAGGCCCGATGCGGACGTGGCCCACACGCTGGAAGAAATCCGGCGCGTGTGGAAGGCGACCAACAATATCCTGCCGATCCAGATCGTGTTCCTGTCGGACTACCAGCGCACGCAATATCTCGACATCATCATCCAGGGCACGCTGATCGGCATGTGTGCGGCGGCAGCCATCGTGATCGCCTGCCTTGGCCTGTTCGCCCTCTCGGCTTTCGCGGCGGAGCGGCGGACGAAGGAGATCGGCATCCGCAAGGCGCTGGGGGCGACCACCTTCAGCGTGCTCCGGCTCCTGATGTGGCAGTTTACCGTGCCGGTGCTGATCGCCATTGTTATCGCCCTGCCTGCCGGCTACCTCGCGATGGCTAACTGGCTGCAGAGCTTCGCCTACCACATCGACCTATCGCCTCTGACCTTTGCGTCGGCGGCGCTGGCGGCTCTCGCCATCGCCTGGCTCACTGTCTTCTTGCAGACCTGGCTCGTCGCCCGCGCCAAACCTGTCCGGGCGTTGCGTCACGACTGATCCGGCATTTCACGCGGGTATGCTATGACCGCTTTGGGCCGAGGCCGTGTGAGAACTCGGTTTCGGAGGTCCAGGCGGCACTCCGGCAAGAGCCGACGACCCCCGCGTCTGCTCATGCTCTCAGTTCGGCGATCAGCGGGGCGATCCCGATCAGCTTCATCGCCCGTTTGAGGTTGTAAGCGAGGGCATGGAGGCTAAACTCGGTCGCGACGTGCCGCTTCGTCTTCATCCGGAAGTGAGTGTAGCCCATCCAGGCCTTCAGCGTGCCGAACGTGTGCTCGACGGTTGTCCGCCGCACGCGCATTGCGTCGGGGTTCCGGTCAAGCCGGTCCTGAACGCGCTCGAGAACG
>DASYKO010000373.1:0-2206 GCA_035995285.1 Hyphomonadaceae bacterium
CATCCGTCCCGACGGCACGGGCGAGCGCATGCTGACCGAGGCGTTCTCGGACATGTCGCCGACCTGGTCGCCCAACGGGCGCGTCATCGCCTTCACACGCCAGGCGGCGCCGGGCGCCGGTCCCAAGCTGTGGACGATCGACGTCACCGGCCGGAACCTGCACCGCATGCCGACGCCGGGGGATGCCTCCCAGGCGGCCTGGTCGCCCGTGCTGAAATAGGGGTGCTCAAAGAGCATCCATTCCGGGACCGATTCTGCGGCGGCTTACAAAGGATCATCTCTGCGCTGACTCGGCCTCGGGTCTGGTCCGTTGTTCTGGGCGCCACACCGGCTCTCAAATTCCAGTCAGCGGACCTACGGTCATGCCCCCTGCGTCAGTACTGGAAGGCGCAGTTCGCACTGCTTCCGAGTCTGTCGGATGCTTTGGGATTGGCGCACAATCTTGAATTACGGAGTTGCAATCCCGGCATCGCTTTGCCACAAAAACCCGCGAAGTATATTGCCGTTGTAACTATTGAAAACACTCGCCGGCCTTGCAATTCCATTGCAATTCGCAGGTATTGGCGGGGGAACTAGTTTGCGCGCCTGCTTGGGGGCGTGCGGGAAAAGGAGTTTTTATTATGCGGTCAGCCCTTCTCATTGCTCTTACCGTGGGAGCGCTCGCAGCAACGGGCTGCGCATCGAACAAGCCCGAGGAACCCCCGCCGGCCGCCCCGCCGCCGCCCGTGGTCTCTCCTCCGCCGCCGCCCGTCGTGGTGCCGCCGCCCCCGATCGCCAACCCCGGCCCGGCCCCCGGCTCCGTCGCCGACTTCGCGGCCAAGACCAATGGCGGCCGCGACCAGCGCGTCTATTTCGACTACGACAAATACAATGTGCGCTCGGATGCGGTCACCTCGCTCCAGGCCCAGGCGTCGTACCTCAAGACGTTCCAGAACGTGACCGTGGACATCGAAGGCAACGCCGACGAGCGCGGCACGCCGGAGTACAACGTTGCGCTGTCGGAGCGTCGCGCCAACTCGGTTCGTGAATACCTGGCCGGCCAGGGCATCGCAGCTGCGCGCATGAAAATCGTGCCGCGCGGCGAGACGTCCCCGATCGCCTCGGGCGCCAACGAACAGGCGTGGGCGCAGAACCGCAACGCCTACACGAAGCAGACGAACTAACTGACGCTAATGTGCAGACCCCCGCCCGAGCCGCCACAATTCCGGCCCGGGCGGGGGTTAGCTTTTGAGGCATGAAGCGACAGAATCTTAATCGAATCCCGCAGACTAGGCCGGCAGCTAGATCAACTGGGATGAGGCCGATGAAAGCTCGCGCAATCGCGCTTACCCGTAGCCCCGTCAACGAGGCCGTGCTGGCCCTGCTGGCGGGTTTTGCATGTCTGGCCGCCGCCCTTGCTGCGGCCCCACAGGCGCACGGACAGGTCCTGTCCTCGACGCCCTACATCGCCCCGGCGGATCCGGCAGTCGAAGCCCTTCGCAACCGGGTGATCCAGCTCGAAAGCGACCTCAAGGCGGCGACCGACCGCTCCGAAAAGCTGGGCTTCGATCTGGCCCAGGTGCGCAAGACGGCTGAGGACGCCAAGGCAGCTCAGGCCGCCGCCGAACAGAAATACCAGGAGCTGATGAGCCGCGTCGAAAAGCTCGAGCAGATCGCCTCGGGCGACACCGCTGCTCTGGCCGCCGCGCGCGCAGCCAGGCCGGGTGAGGTAACGATCAACGCCGCCGCCGCGCAGACAGGCGCCGTGGCTGTGGCGCCGCCGGTCGATCTTGCCGCGCTGCCGCAGGAGGAGGAGCCCATGTACCAAGCTTCGCGCGGGCTCCTGTTCGACAACGACTATGCCTCCGCCGAGGCGGCGTTCGGCGCCTTCCTCAAGAAATATCCCAAGAGCAAGAACGCGCACGAGGCGCAGTACATGCTCGGCGACGCCCTGCTCTACCAGAACCGCTATGGCGAAGCGGTGTCGGCCTACGAGAAGCTGCTGAACTCCTATCCGAACTCCTCGAACGGCCCGATGGCGATGGCCAAGCTCGGGCGTTCGCTGCGGCTGATGAACAAGAAGACCGAGGCGTGCCAGGTGCTGGCGCTCCTGCCCAAGCAATTCCCCAAGGCCTCGAACCAGGCCAAGGAAACAGCGCAGTCCGAACGCGAACGCGCCGGCTGCAAATAGCCTCAGCGGACAAGTAGATGATGCGCTTCGGCACGC
>DASYKO010000374.1:0-6005 GCA_035995285.1 Hyphomonadaceae bacterium
CTTTGCCTTTTGCCAGCTCGAGACCAGCCTTGCGAACAAGGGCGTGCGGCTGCCGCAGGCGCGCCATGCGGTGCTGACCCGGCCCAATGTGGCGCCAGCCATGCGCGAGGCGGGGTTCACGGCGGTGTCCTTCGCCGGCAACCACTGTCTCGACTGGGGCAATGAGGCGTTCTTCGAGACGATCGGCAATCTCAAGTCGAGCGACATGGACGTCATCGGCGTGGGCGCGAACATCGCCGAGGCGCGGCGCCCCGTGATCCAGGAAGCCAACGGCGTGCGCATCGCCTTCCTCGCCTATTCCACCATTCTTCCGCAAGCCTACTGGGCTGAAGCCAATCGCCCCGGCTGCGCGCCGATGCGGGCGCACACCGTCTACGAAGCGGTCGAGCACGACCAGCCCGGCACGCCGCCGCGCATCCACACCTTCCCGCATCGCGAAGATCTCGAGGCGATGTGCGAGGATATCCGCACGGCGAAGACGCAAGCCGACGTCGTGGTTGTCTCGCATCACTGGGGCATTCACTTTGTCCCGTATGTGCTGGCCGACTATCAGCCGATCGTCGCCTATGCTGCGATCGATGCCGGCGCCGACATGATCCTTGGGCACCACGCGCATATCCTGAAGGGGATCGAGATCCATCGCGGCAAGCCGATCTTCTATTCGCTGTGCAACTTCGCGACCGACCTGCGGATGGACGAGGCGCATGCCAATTCGAAGGGCTTCCGAGAGATCCAGAAACTGGCGCCGCGATGGGAGCCCGATTTCGACAGCCTTTACAATTTTCCCGAGGACGCGCGCATGTCGATCGCCGTGCGGGCGCGGCTTTCGAACGCGGGCGTTGTGGAGACGGCGGTCATCCCGCTCTGGATCGGGCGCGATGCTGTGCCGACGCCGCTTGTGGCGTCTGACCCGAGGTTTGCACAGGTCATTGGCTATCTCGAAGACTGCTGCCGGGAGACTGGTCGGAAGACACGCTTTCGCGTCGAGGGCGATGCGGCGATTGTCGAGGCTGGCTGAGCCTTACGCGCTTTCGCGATCGAGGATTTCGAAGCCGACATCAACGATGGGGTCGGTGATCTTTCTTCCCGCGGCGCGATCAAGGAGCATGCGGGCTGCGGCGTGGCCGATCTGGGCGCCGTCGATGCGGACGGTCGATAGCGGAACGGCGCCCTCGCTTGAGGCATGCGTGTCTCCGAAGCCGAAGACGGCGAGATCGCTGGGTACCTTCATTCCCCTCGCCCTCGCTTCAACCACGCAGGCGTCGGCCAGCCAGTCGGAGGAGCAGATGACGATGTCGGGCTTGCCTCCGGCATCGAGGAAGCCGCGCAGGGCTTCGCGTGCAGGCCGATAGCGGGTGGGGCTTTCGACGAAGGTCTTGGCGGGCTCAGCGCCGCCGAGCTTGACCCAGGCGCGGGCGAACGCCTCTGTTCGCTCGCGGGCGCGGCGCATGCCGGCGGACAGCAACAGCGGCCGCTTGTAGCCGAGGTCTTTCACGTGCCGCGCCACATCGCGGCCGACATCCCGGTGCGAGAAGCCGACGGCCAGGTCGATGGGATTGGCGGGGAGGCCCCAGGTCTCGATGATGGGAGAGCCGGAGCGTTTCAGCTTCAGGCGAATTGCGTCGTCGTCCTCGATCGAGGTGAGGATCACGCCATCCGGACGGCGGCCGAGCACGGCGTCGAGCACGCCGGCATGGCCGGGGCCCTCGTCCAGCAGGGCGAGCATCACGAGATAGCCCTCCTCGGTCAGCGCGCGGCTCATCGCCTCCATGGTGTCGTTGAAGACGGACGAGGCGATCGAAGGCACCAGCGCCGCGACAAAGCGGCTGCGGCTGGAGGCGAGGCCGCCGGCGAGGAGGTTGGGCACATAGCCGGTCTTGGCGATGGCGGCCTGCACGCGCTCCACCGTCGCCTTGGCGACCTTGCCGGGCGTGTTGACGACACGCGAGACCGTGGCCGTCGACACGCCTGCGCGGCGAGCGACGTCTTCCAGCGTCGGCTGTGCATCAGATGATGGCTTGGCTTTTCTGCCTGTCATGGCCGGCCCCTCATGCCTCCACCGTTCGCGCAGGCAGGTGCGGTTGACAAGCCGTCTTGCAGCCCGTTCTATCGCGGAATGCAAGCGCTTGCATACTTCATCGACGAGGGCCGGAATGGCAGACAACGCAAGACCGATCCCCCCGCCCGCGGCGCCGAAGCCCGAGGATTTCGACTCCATGGGAGCGGAGACGTTCGACAGTCCGCATGACCAGTTCCGCGATCTGCGCGCGCGCTGTCCGGTGGCGTGGAGCAATGGCTGGGGCGGGTTCTGGGCGCTGACCAAGTACGACGACATCATCACCGTGCTGTCGGACCCGCAGACCTTCACGACGACGGTGCAGAATGTCGTGCCGCGCGTGGCCACCTCGCGCAGGCGGCCGCCGCTGCATCTCGATCCGCCCGATCACACGCCCTACCGCAAGGCGATTGCGCCGCTGTTCCGCGACGCGCGCATGGCGGTGTGGGAGCCGGCGGTGCGGCGCATGGCGGTGGAGTTGCTGGAACCGGTGCTGGCGAAGGGCGAGGCGGATATCTGCCGCGAGTTTTCCTACAAGCTGCCGATCCATGTGCTGGCTGAGTTCTTCAACATCCCTGGCGAACAGGCCAACCAGGTTCGCGACATCGGCTCGGTCTACAACATCGCTCTGCAGGAGCGGAACGATCCTCTGGTGCAGGCGACCAGCGAACAGCTCTACGGCATCGCGAAAGACATCATCGAACTGCGCAAGCGCGAGCCGTTGAGCATCGAAGACGATCCGACATCCGCCCTGCTGGCGGCGCGGCACAATGGCGAGGCGTTGCCGGACGAGATGATCCTCGGCACGATCCGGCAAATGCTGGTCGTGGGCATCATCGCGCCGACGACGGCGATCGGCAGCATGATGGTGCACCTAGCTCGGCATCCCGGGCACCAGGCCTTCCTGCGCGCCAATCCGCATCGCACGGGCGACGCGGTGGAGGAGCTGCTGCGGCTCTATACGCCCTATCGCGGTTTTGCGCGGACGGCGCGAAAGGATGTCGAGATCGGCGGGCGGTGCATCCATGCAGGCGAGGCGATCGCGCTGGTGTTCACGTCAGCCAACCGCGACGAGGACAAGTTCGAACGGCCGGAGGAGTTCGACATCGACCGGCCGGTGCGCGATCACATCACGTTCGGAAGGGGCACGCATAACTGCCCGGGCGCGGGGCTGGGGCGGCTGCAGATCCGTGTGGCGCTGGAGGAGATCCTCAAGCGTACGAAGGGGTTCGAAGTCGTCGGCCAGATCGACATGACGCGCTGGCCCGAATATGGCCCGCTCACTGTTCCGATGAAATTCTGGTAGGTGGGACGAACGGCGCGCAGACGCCGAGGGAGGACCACTGAGCGAGCCTGTTCGCCATAAGATGCGCGCGGCGTTGTCCGCTTTGTTGGCGCTCGCTGCGCTGGCGGTGGCAGCATGCGCGCGGCCGAGGGCGGATGAGAGCACGCTGATCATCGCCCTGCCGACCTTTTCCGACAGCACCTTCCTGCCGTGGACGGGCGGCGGGCAGCGCAAGGGCTTCCTCGATCCGATCTACGACTATCTCTGCATCATCAATCCGGAGACCGGTGAACCCGGGCCGGGGCTCGCGGAAAGCTGGACGACATCGGCCGATGGCAAGGTGTGGACGTTCTCTCTGCGCAAGGGCGTTCAGTTCCAGCGGGGTTATGGCGAGGTGACGTCTGCGGATGTCGCTTATTCGATCAAGCAGGTGATGTCGCCTGCCTCGCGAGCGGGGCCGGCATCGCCGCTGCGGCGGCTGATCAAGAGTATCGAGACGCCTGATGCGTACACGGTGATCATCAATCTCAACCGGCCTGATCCGGAACTGGCGAAAGGGTATCTGGCTAATGCACAGCAGGTGGGCATCGTCAGCGCGAAGTATGTCGGCGAGGTGGGAGAGCGAGCGGCAAATGCAACGCCAGTGGGATCGGGACCGTACCAACTCGATTTCTTTCGGCGGGATTCGGAGATCCGCCTCAAGGTGCGGGAAGATAAAGCCAATATCTGGCGCGAGGCGCCGCAGTTCGAACGGCTGGTGTTTCTTGCAGCGCCGGAAGTCTCGACGCGGGTGGCGATGCTGAAGACCGGCGAGGCCGATATCGCGCCGATGAGTTATGACGATATCGACGATGTGAGGCAGGCCGGGCTGCAGGTGCGCTCGATACCGCAGAGCTGGTCTCCTGTCGTGCGCATGGGCGGGCTGGTGCAGGAGGGCGCGCGGTACGAAGCAAAGAACCCGTGGGCCGATGTGCGCGTGCGCCAGGCGATGAACTACGCGATCGACAAGGACACGATCATCCGCCGCATCTTCCACGGCGAGGGGCGCATCGCGGCCAGCGATACGCCGGTGGAGGCGTGGGCTGACCTGCCGCCCTACCCTTATGATCCTGCGAAGGCGCGGCAGCTCTTGACGGAGGCGGGCTATCCGGATGGCTTCACGCTGACGCTGAAGACGTTCACGACAAACCCGGGCGCGGAACTGCCGACGGTGGCGCAGGCGGTGGCGCTCTATTGGCGCGCGGTGGGGATCAAGGTGTCGATCGAGCTGATCGACTGGACGAGCTTGCGCACGGCGTGGACCTCGGGCGCTGCACGCACCTATGTGTGGACGCATCGCGGCTTTCCCTTCACCTCGGCGCAGAACGGGCTGGAGGCCGGGTTCGAGGCGAAGAGCCTGTTTGCGTCTTACAATACGCCCCAGCTGCAAGTGCTGATCGATGCGCACTCGGCGGAGCTTGATCCGGCAAAGAGGCGGGCGCTGCTTACCGACATAGGGCAATATCTACGCGATCAGGCGGGCAATGTGTTTATTGCGCATATCAACGAGCCTTATGCCGTTAGTTCAAAAGTTGGCGACTGGACGATCACGAGCTCAAACGCGTTGAACTTCGAGCACATCGTGCGCGCGCCAGGGCAAGCGGCTCAATGACGCGGCTGATACTCACGCGGCTGGCCGAGGCGCTGGTGTCGCTGCTGCTCATGAGCGTCGTCGTGTTCATGCTGGCGCGGCTGACCGGTGATCCGGTGGCGGTGCTGCTCGGCGATGGCGCGACGCAGGCGGACAAGGCGGCGCTGACGAAGGAGCTGGGGCTCGATAAGTCGCTGCCGGTGCAGTATTTCATCTTCCTCGGGCATGCGTTGCAGGGCGACCTCGGGACATCGATCATGGGCGACAAGAGCCCGGCGATGCAGCTGGTGCTGGAGCGTCTGCCCTACTCGCTGCTGCTGGCCAGCGTGAGCCTTATCATTGCGCTCGGCATCGGTGTGCCGCTGGGTGTTGCGGCGGCCGTGCATCGCGGGCGGGCGGTCGACACCGGCGCGCGTGTGCTGGCCCTGCTCGGCCAGTCGATCCCGCCTTTCTGGCTGGGGCTGGTGCTGATTTATGTGTTCGCGGTGCAGCTGGGGTGGTTCCGCACGTCGGGGTTTGGCGGGCCGGATCGCATCGTGTTGCCGGCGATCACCATGGCGCTGTTCTCGCTGGCGGCGATCGTGCGTCTCATCCGCTCCAGCATGATCGAGGGGCTGACGTCTGAGTATGTGAAGCTGGCGCGGGCCAAAGGGCTGAGCGAGCCAGCCGTGATCTGGGAGCATGCGTTTCGCAACAGCGTTTTCCCGGTCGTCAGCTTCATGGGCGCGTTCTTTGCGACCATGATCACGGGCGCGGTGGTGATCGAGACCATATTCGCCTGGCCGGGCGTCGGGCGGCTGGCGCTCGATTCCATCCTGCGGCGGGATTTTGCCGTGATCCAGGCCGTCGTGCTGGCGATCACAACGCTCTATATCGCGATGAACCTGGCCGTCGACCTGATCCATGCCTGGCTTGATCCGCGCGTGCGCGAGGCGGCGCGATGAAGGGGTTTCTGGGATCGACCACCGTCCGCATCGCGCTCGGCATTCTCGGCGTTTTCCTTCTGATGGCTCTGCTGGCGCCGATGATCGCGC
>DASYKO010000375.1:0-4451 GCA_035995285.1 Hyphomonadaceae bacterium
CGCCGCCAGGGCATTGATGCGCGCGTCATTGCCCTCGATGTGGATGCGCTCGTGCGTGAGGATCATCTCGCGTTCGCTCGCATCGAACGTCGTCTCGAAATCCGAAGGCGTCACGATGCGGGGATGGATCACGCCGACGACTGCCGGTCCGGCAAAGCCTGCCTTCGCGTCCGACACAAAGCGCGCCTGCCTCCGCAGCTGCCATGCGGCCATGCCGATGACGCCAACGAGCCACGCGATCAGGGCCAGCATGATCGGGTTCGGCATCTCGAAGCCTGAGGTGTCGCGCGTGACACTCACCGGCCCGGCGAGCTGCGGCGGCGCGGGGATCTCCGGGCCGGAGCCAGCCTGATCGGGCATCTCCAGCATCGGGTCCCACGGCACCGAGCCTTGAGCGTCCACGCTTGGCTCAGGGGCAGGGCTCACAAAATTCACGATCTGCTCCACGCGTGGCGGCAGCAGGCTCGCGAGGCCCGCGAGCGGTACGAGGAGCCACATCGCATAGGTGAGCCGCGCGCCGAACATCGCGCGCATCGGCATGCGCAGCGCCAGCACCACCAGCACGGCGGCGCCTATGGCAAGGTTGGCGAGAAGAAACCGGAGCGCGAACTCACTCATCTTTCTTCCCCCCGTCCTTTTTCTCCATGTCCTTGATCAGGGCCTTGAGCTTCTGGATGTCGCGGGCCGTCAGCTGCCTGTGCTGGGCGAGGGCGGCGACCATCGGGGCGAACTGCCCGTCGAACACGCGGTCGAGAAAGCCTTCGCTCTCCTCGCGCACATACTCCTCGCGTGAGACCAGTGGGCGGTAGACGTAGCCGTCCTTCTCTTTGCCGCCTGCGATCGCTTTCTTGGTGAGGAGGCGGTGGATCAGCGAGCGCACCGTGCCCGGCGCCCACTCGTTCGCTGCGCCCACCTCGGCGATGATGTCCTCGGGGCTCATTGGTTTGCCGCGCCAGAGCGCTTCCATCACCTGTCGTTCGGCGTCGGAGATTTTCATGGCGCAGCTTACCCCGTATGTCCGCAGCCAACCTACACGCGTAAGTTCGAGAGTCAACATACGCGCGTAAGTCACGTTTCCGGGATGGACCGCCTGCCGCCCCTGGGGAAGCTTCGCAGGTGCGGCAACGGGAGGCTTTTGATTAACCCCGGATTGGGCTAGGTCAGCGCCTCTCGTCAGCCGGCCAACCGGCGCCAGGCGCTTCGCCCCGCATGACTGCCGACCGGATTTCCAGTGTTTTCAAGGCTTGCGCCGATCAGAAGCGCGCAGCTTTTGTCGGCTACTTAATGGCCGGCGACCCGGACGTCGAAATTTCCCTCAACAATATCAAGGCTCTGGCAAGCGCCGGGGCCGATATTATCGAGCTGGGCGCGCCTTTCACCGATCCCATGGCCGATGGCGTGGCGATTCAGTTGGCAGCTCAACGTGCGTTGAAAGCTGGTGGAAACCTTACCGTTACGTTAGAAATCGCGCGTCGTTTCCGTTCTGTTAACACTTCGACGCCCCTGATCGTCATGGGATACGCGAATCCGATCCACCGGATGGGTTATGCCGCGTTTGCGCGGGCCGCGGCCGAAGCTGGAGTTGATGGCGTGATCACCGTCGATCTTCCCCCCGAGGAGGACGCCCCGCTGCGTGAGGCGCTGGCGGCGCTTGGCGTTGCCGCCATCCGCCTGGCGACGCCCACGACCACCGAGGGCCGCATGGCGCGGATCGCGGATGGGGCGAGTGGGTTCGTCTACTACGTGTCGGTCGCGGGAGTGACCGGGGCGGGCGTGGGGACCGAATCAGACATTTCAGCCGGCGTGGAACGCGCCCGCCGTCTCTCGAAATTGCCGGTTGCCGTAGGGTTTGGAGTGAGAACTCCGGATCAGGCGGCCGCCTTTGCGCGTATAGCCGATGCCGTCGTCGTTGGGTCAGCCCTGGTCGAAGAAGTCCGGGCGGCGGTCGAAGAGGGTAATCCGGCCGGTTCTGTCAAGCGAATTGGTGTGGTTGCTAAGACACTGTCAAACGCCATAACTTCGGCGCGTGTAGAGCGGAGCGTCCATTGAACTGGCTTACCAATCTGCCCCCGGGACTCAAATCCATCTTCTCCAAGAAGGATGAGAACGAAGGCGACAGCCTGTGGGTCAAATGCCCGAAGACGGGCGAGCTCGTTTACCGCGAGGATCTCGAAGCCTCGTTCTGGGTGACGCCCTCCGGCGCCCACATGCGCATCTCGCCCGAGCAGCGCTTCAAGTACATGTTCGATGGCGGCCTGTGGACCGAGATCGCGATGCCGTCGGTCCACAAGGACCCGCTCAAGTTCAAGGACGACATGCGCTATCTCGACCGCCTGAAGAAGGCGAAGGCAAAGACCGGCCGCGAGGATTGCATGGTCGCCGCCCACGGCGAGATCAACGGCCGCCGCGCCGTGATCCTCGTGCAGGATTTCGCCTTCATGGGTGGATCGCTCGGCATGGCGGCCGGTGAAGCCTTCATCAAGGCTGCCGAAACCGCCGTGGCGAAGAAAGCCGCGCTTATTGTTGTCACCGCGTCCGGTGGCGCGCGCATGCAGGAATCATCCTTCGCCCTCATGCAGATGCCGCGCACCGTGCTGGCCGTGCAGGACGTGAAGCGCGCCAAGCTTCCCTACATCGTCATCCTGTCGGATCCGACGTCGGGCGGCGTGCTCGCTTCCTACGCCATGCTGGGCGATGTGCAGATCGCCGAGCCGGGCGCGCAGCTGGCCTTCACCGGCCCGCGCGTGATCGAGCAGACCATTCGCGAGAAACTGCCCGAAGGCTTCCAGCGTTCGGAATTCCTGCGCGAACGCGGCATGGTCGACATCGTCGCCCACCGCAAGGACATCACGTCCACGCTCGGCTCCATGCTCGGTCTCCTGATGGCGCCTACGCGCAGCCGCAAGGCCCGCGCCACCGCCAGCGAAGAGTTCGCCGCGGCCAAGTAAGGATGCAGGGCGTATGGTGTTCATTCCCATCCGTCCTCGTCAGCCCGGCGATCCACCGCCGCCTCCGGCGTCCCGAGTTGCATGGTTCATCGCAGCCTTCGCCGTCGGGACATTCCTGATCGCCGCCGCCGCCGCGTATCTCGGCGCGGGACACTGATCTCCCTCGTCGCGAGCTAAGCTCTACTCTTTCGTGGCGCCCGGCGGCTTGCCCGGCTCGCTCTTGAATGCGGGCGTGACCGTCTCGAAGGCGATCTGGCCGACATAGCCGCGGCGCATCTTGAGATAGAGGCGGATGGTCGGCGCGCCGATGTTCGGGGCCTGTCCGATCTCGAGGTTCATCACCTCTCCTTCGGTGAGGAACAGCGCCATGGGTGTGTAGTCCTCAAGGCGCCTGTCCTCAGCGACCACCCGCTCCGCCACGCCGAAGCTTCGCGGCACCATCAGCAGGGCGCGCCCGGCGCCGGCCGTCTTCATGCTCGCCATGATCGCGCCGGCCCATTCACGCTCGGTCTCCTCGCGCCGGCTTGCGCCCACCGTGTGGCCGTTGAGCGCCTCGCCGATGACGATCGGCGCGCCCTTGGCGGCAAGCTCTTCGATACGCCGGCGCATCGCCCGTACGGGCTCGGTCGTGCCGCCGATATAGTCCGGCAGGCCGACCCATAGCGGTTTGTCCTTGGGTTGGCGGGCTGCAAGCTGGCAGGCAAGTTCGGCAAAGGCGGCGGGCGCCTCGTTGGTTTCAATCACTTCGCCGAAGATGACATAGCTGGCCGAGACGGCGCCGGCGCCGTCGATCGGCCCGCACCCGAACTTCGCCGCAGGGTCCTGCGTGCCGGCGCCAGAGCAGGCGGCGATGAGGCTCAGCGCGAGCCCCGCAGTTGCGAAATGTCCGACACGCGATCGCACCAGCGTTCCCCCGAACAGAGGGCGAAAGCTAGCACGCAGGCAGCGCCGGTCCAGCCAGCGCGGCTTGTGGAATTCATCGAAAACCGCCGCCCTTCTGGGAGGTGGCCCCGGGGGCGGCGGCTCCGTCCCTAGCCTTGTATCAGCAGGCCTGGCGTCATGTCGGCTTCGGCGCCGCGCAAGAGCCTAGCTTGTCCGCGCCGTCGACAGGCGCGCCTGTGCCCGACGAACCCATGAACACCTTGCACCCGTTGGTGAAGGTGATGTCGCGGCCATTGGCCTTGCAGGTCCTCACCCTGGTCTTCTGGGAGACGACACAGAGCGCGTCCTTCGACTGATAGCCGCGGACGACGATCTGCATGCCTTGCTTGAGTGTGGTCTTGTCGACGCCGGAGCGCAGCAGGGTGTTGGGCGTGCCGCCTTCGACCATCCAGCTGAAGGTCGTGCCGGGCTTCTCCTGGCCTTTGGCGTCCGTGTCCGGAACCTTGAGGTGGATCCAGGTGTGGGGGTTGGTCCATTCGATAAACGTGATCGGTCCCTTCAGGATCACTGGCGCGTCGGCGTTGAACTCCGCCGCGAAAGCATGGTGGGCGTGCGCTGCCG
>DASYKO010000376.1:0-16288 GCA_035995285.1 Hyphomonadaceae bacterium
CGATGAAACCGGGGCGACACCATGGTTGTCCGCCTGTTCGTCCTTCGGACTGTCGCCCTGATCAGGGGCAGGTCGTCCGTTCGACGCCGTCAGGCGAAGCTGAGCCTAGAGCGTCTTGGTGTGCCTGGCCGCCGAACTCCGAGGCTCTCGCCCCGCTTTCCGATGGTCACGCAGCTGAAGCCTCGCTCGTGTCCGTATCATCCTCTCTCGAGGGCTGGCCCAGTTTTGGATCCCGGACCAGCGTGAACCCAGCCTTGCAAGCCGAACCCACTTTCGGTGCTCGTTGCTCCCTTTTACTCCAGCACCCGTCCAAACGGGTTTACCAGCAGGGACATTCAGTTGCTTGACCCGCGACGGTCTCCTCTCTGAACACAAACAGGCTCTCATAAATCGCGTGGCTCGTGAATGGCCTGTGCCTGTGGAAACTGTTGACCGCTCTGTTGATAAAATACTGCTGCGCGTGCGAGAGCGTGAGCACAGAAACTTGGACCTCGGGAAAAAATGAAATGGCTCTGGACCTTGAGACGCGGCAGCAGCTGATCGAGACGGTCCGCCGTTTTGTGAACGAGAGCTGCCGGCCGAACGAGCAGCTGGTTTCGGAGACCAATGCGATCCCGGAGAAGATCGTGCAGGAGATGCGCGACCTCGGGCTGTTCGGAATTTCGATCTCCGAGGAGTTCGGCGGGCTCGGCCTCACCATGGAGGAAGAGGCGCTCGTCATCATCGAGATGGGGCATACGTCGCCGGCGTTCCGCTCGACCTTCGGCACCAATGTCGGGATCGGCAGCCAGGGCATCGTGATGTTCGGCAATGCTGATCAGAAGAAGGACTGGCTACCGAAGCTGGCGAGCGGGGAAGTGATTGCGAGCTTTGCGCTGACCGAGCCGGAGAGCGGATCGGATGCGGGATCGGCGAAGACGAAAGCGGTGAAGGACGGCAATCATTATGTGCTGAACGGGACCAAGCGCTTCATCACCAATGCGGACAAGGCGCACATCTTCACCGTGATGGCGCGGACGGATCCGAATACGCCGGGGGCGAAGGGGCTGTCGGCCTTCATCGTCGAGCGCTCGACGCCGGGCGTGACGATCGGCAAGCCCGAGAAGAAGATGGGGCAGCAGGGCGCGAATGTCTGCGACGTCGTGTTCGACAATGCGCGGGTGCCGATCACCAATCGCCTGGGGGAAGAGGGAGAGGGCATGAAGGTGGCGATGAGCGTGCTCGACCGCGGGCGGCTGCATATCTCGTCACTGTCGGTGGGGATCGCGGAGCGGCTGGTCGAGGAGATGGTGCGCTATGGGTCCGAACGGAAGCAGTTCGGCAAGCCGATCATCGAACACCAGCTGGTGATGGGCATGATTGCGGACTCATACGCCGAGGCGGCAGCCGGTCGCGCGATGGTTCTCGACGCCGTGCGCAAGTACGACGCCAAAGAGAAGGTGACGCTTCTGGCGGCGGCTACCAAGATGTGGTGCACGGAGATGGTGGGACGCGTGGCCGATCGCGCGGTGCAGGTCTATGGCGGGGCCGGATATATCGCGGACTACGCGGTGGAGCGCTTCTATCGCGACGTGCGCATCCTGCGGCTCTATGAGGGCACGACGCAGATCCAGCAGATGGTGATCGGGCGCGAGCTACAGCGGATGGCGAAGGCTGGGGAGATTTAATCTCCCTCTACTTTTCGTGTTTCGCCCGATTGATGATCGCTGCGAGCACCGAGCCAACTGCAGTGATGATAGCGGCCCAAATCATCGGATCGGCGGATTGCATTTCCATCTTCGCGTTCCTTGCCATCTGAGCAGAGCAGCGCTCAGCTTCGTTGAGCAGCTAAACGCATCTGCAGTTAAGAAGTCGCTAACCATGTGTTCTCGTCGTCTTACCAACCCCATAACGGGACCGTTAAGCGCCGATATTTCTCTTTGTTTCCTGTGGGGCTGGCCGGTGCTCGTCCCACTTCTACGGCGGCCCGGTCAGCTTCAAGCCGCCACAAGAATCGCACTTGTCGGCAATCCTCATGATTCACGTTTGAGGGTGGCGCAGCGCATCGCGAAGGCGGGCCAGATCTAGCCGCGGTCAGTCTGGATCGTGGCGAAGAGGGCGGCGCGCAGGTCGGAGAGGTCGCTGAGGGTGATCTCGTTTTGCTGGCCGTTCATCATGACGGCGCGGGGCCTGGCATCGGGCCGGGTGTTGGCGATGGCGCGGTCGTACTGGGCCAGCGCTTCCTGGCGGAGTTTGACGCGAAGGGCGCGGTCCTGTGCGGCGTTGGCGAGGCCGGTGCGTGCTGTAGCTGCCACCTTGAGGACGTAGGGATCGTTCGGCGCGGCGGCGACTTTCTCGTCGAGTGATGCTGCGGCCTCGGCGATGTCGACGCCGTCTTCGTGCTGGGTGAGCGAGACGGAGAGGCTGACTGTTTCTTGCAGGGCGAGGTTCGGCGAGGCTGGGGAGACGCAGGCGGCGGCGAGCGCAAACGCGGCGAAGAAGAGCGGACGAAAGGTCATGGAGGGCTCCTGCGACCAGTGACGGCAAGTCTGGCAGAAGCTAGGGCGTCGCAATGGGGCGCAAAGGGGGCGGCATCAAGACCTGCTCCTCAAAATCCATTGCTGGCGAGGTTCGAGGTGGGCGCTACGAGGAGGGTGATGGGAGTTTGAACTCTTCTCTTATGTATTTGACCAAACGATCAACATCGGGCGCGTTGACCAGATAGGTGGCGGAGCAAAGCAGATCGTATTGCACCACGTCGATCTCGTCCGGTTCGTATCTGAATTCCTTCGGCACCTCAGCGGGAATTGGTTTGAAGTGCAGCCCATTCTGAATTCGATTCACAGCAGCACTAGCCGAAAGGCGAGCTAAGATTTTCTCGTCATCGGTTTCGATCCGACCGGAATGGACGCCCGATGCAACGTTCGCCGCATATTTAATTACCGCCTTTCGCGCGATCATTCTTCCGAGAAGGCAAAGAGAGGGCTGCAACAGGAATCCATTAGGCGTGAGATCGATCGGTCGATTTGGATCCCAATTTGCCTTCACCTTTGGCTGGCCTTGTATCATCGTCGTGCCGCCGAGCGTCATGCCCAGGACAGTGGCTCCACCGCTTATGAAGAACTGATAGTGATTTTGCTCATTGGCCTTCGCGAAAGGCGTATTGTCTGGCGCGCGTATCAGCAGAGTACCAATACGAGGCGCGGCAATCATCTTGAGATCTTCATCAACTAGCAGCCGTCGCAACACCCCGCTGAGTCTTCGCAACTCACCTCGAGATGGCGGCACTTGCGCCAACACCAGTTGGTGAACGTGCTCGATATCTTCTAGCAACGCCAAAGCAGCTTCTCGAGTTGCCGTTCGGCGCAATGCCGCTTTATCGGAATCCAACTTTGTTGCCTTCAGCGCGCGAGAATTGTCGGCGTCTAGTCGCTGATGCCCATCGTCTTCTTGACCCACTCCTGGAAGCTTTCGGGCTTCTTGAAGGAGCGGGGGTCGAGGGTGCCGTAGGAAAGAAGAACGCCTTCTCCGGCTTCGAGGCGGACGCCGGAGAGGCGGGTCTCGCCGTTCCAGTTCATGCTGGTCCAGTCTGGCTTGGGGTCGATGGTGAAGAGGACACGCACGCCACCCTCGCCCTCCGGGCTCTTTCCGAAGACGAGGCCGTAGAGTGTTTCGCGCTTGCCGAGGCTGCGCGACTGGGCCTGTTCTACGCCGTTGACGGTGACGACATCCCGAAAGCTCTCGCGGCGCCAGGCGAGGAGGTGCATCGAGCCGTTGATGATGAGCTTGATGTCGGCCTTCTTGGTTTCGATGCGCACGATCTCGGCGGTGATCTGCGCAGGCGGATTGTTGTGGCCCATCTGGCTGTTCATGGCGCAGGTCCCCTTCGCGGTCCGCTGTTTGAGGATAGGATGGCGGGGGCCGTTTCTCAAGAATGGGAAACGGAGCTTTTGTTGCGGTTCGGTTGTAAGGAATCTGGAATGAGCCAATCCATCGCCACAATCGCGCTTGTCGTGCGGGACTATGACGAAGCGATTTCGTGGTTCACGCGCTGCCTGGGCTTCGAACTCGCCTCCGACGTCGACATGGGCGGGGGAAAGCGCTGGGTAGTGGTGCGGCCTGCAGGGGGTAAGGGCGCGGCGCTGTTGCTGGCGAAGGCGGTGGGTGATCAGGCGCGGGCGATCGGCGACCAGTCGGGCGGGCGGGTGTTCCTGTTCCTGGAGACGGATGATTTTGCGAGTGCGCATGCGCGTATGAAGCGCGAAGGCGTGAGCTTCCTCGAAGAGCCGCGGCACGAGGCCTACGGGACTGTCGCTGTGTTCCAGGACCTTTGCGGCAATACGTGGGACCTGCTTCAGCGGAAGCCCTGAGGCCTCCCTTAGGGCACGGGTTGCACAACGGCTCTGCATCATGTCCCCTGCTCTTAACGATAAGGGAGATGGACATGCGGCTAACACGGCGGACACTTCTGGCATCGGTCGGGGCTGCGGGTCTTGCCGCCTGTGCGCCGGCGGCGGTGAAGCCGGCCGGGCCGAAGACCATCTCCAGCGAGACGGACGCAACCGAGCTCGCCGCCATGATCAAGCGCGGCGACATCACGGCGCTGGAAGCGACGGAAGCCGCGATCAAGCGGGCGCAGGCGATCCAGCCGCAGATCAACTTCCTGGTCACCGACACGTACGACATGGCGCGCGAGCGGGCGAAGGGCGCGCTCACCGGCCCGTTCGCTGGCGTGCCTTTCCTGGTGAAGGACCTCAACAGCCAGAAGGGCGTGAAGACGCGGATGGGATCGCGCGTCACCGAGGGCCAGCCGCCCGCCGACAAGGACAGCGACATCGTAGCGACGATGTTTGCGCAAGGCTTCGTCTCCATTGGTAAGTCGGCTGCGCCCGAGAATGGATATTTGCCGACGACGGAGCCGCTGGCGTTCGGGCCGACGCGCAATCCGTGGAACATCGCGCATTCGAGCGGGGGCTCGTCGGGAGGCTCGGCTGCGGCGGTGGCGGCAGGCGTCGTGCCGATTGCGCACGCCAATGATGGCGGCGGGTCGATCCGTTTCCCGTCGGCCAATTGCGGGCTGGTGGGGCTGAAGCCCTCCGACGGGCGGATGAATGATGGCGATCCGAATCCCGATCCGCTGAACCTCGGCGTGCAAGGATGCGTATCGCGTACGGTGAGGGATACGGCGGCGTTCTTTGCGGCGTGCGAGCTGCAGTCGGGCGGGCGCTTCCCGGTGGTCGGTCTCGTGACGGGGCCCGGCAAGAAGCGGCTGAAGACCGGCCTCCTCACCAAGGGCTTTGCCGGCAATGAGGCGGAGACGGAGGTTGCTGCTATCGTGCGCGCGGCGGCCAAGCTGATGGAGAGCACGGGCCACACGATCTCGGAGACCAACTGGCCGACGGCCTCGACCTTCCAGGAGGATTTCCTCTCCTACTGGTCGCTGGGCGCAGCGAACGACATGGCCGAAGCGGCCAAGATGCTGGGCAAGCCGGTGGACGAGACGATGGTCGAGCCTTTCTCGCTGCGCATGGCGCAGAATGCGGCGAAGCTGAAGCCGGCAGACATCGAAGGTGTGCAGAAGCGGCTGCTGGAGGCGGCGGGCGCCTACAACACGTGGATGGGCGGCTTCGACGTGGTTCTGTCGCCCGTGTTCGCCGGTCCGCCCTCGCCGCTCGGCTATCTCTCGGGTGACGTGCCGTTCGACACGCTGCGCGAGCGGCTGCTGCAACAGGCGGGATATACGCTGATCCACAATGTAGCGGGCGCGCCTGCCATCTCGCTCCCGCTCGGCTGGACCAGCAATGGCCTGCCCGTTGGGGTGCAGATCAGCGCAGGCGTGGGACAGGAGCGCGTGTTGCTGGAAATCGCCTTCGAACTGGAGGCGGCGCAGCCCTGGATCGCGAAAAAGCCGCCGGTTTGGGCCGTTTGAGGCGAGTGGCCTGAACCCGTCCCGATCCGGACATTTGGATGCAGTGTGCATCTATGGCTGGGCAATGGCCTCAAAACAGGCCATCAGGAGATGGCATGGCGGGCCGGCCTTTCGGCGCGTCGCCTGATCACAAGAATCCTGGAAGCCCCCCGGCGCGCTTGATGCGCGGCTTGCGGACCGCCCGGCTTCCATGGAGCACCACATGAGCGGCAAGACCAAATACAGCCCCGGCAGCGGCCGCTGGAAATCTTCGTCCACGGCGAACGCGCAAGTCCGCGAGCCCCCTCGCGCGCCCGAGCCGGTGGAGCCTGTGAAGTCGATGACGCTGGCCGAGCGTCTGCCCACGCTCACCGATTCCGAATTGCTGGCGCTGCAGACGAACGCCGTGCGCGTCGCTGCGAACGCAAACGACAAGAAGGCGGCTGACGCTCAAGCACTGCTGCCCCTGCTGGAGGCCGAGTTCGCCACGCGCAAGGTGCAGAAGGCGGCTGACGGGGTCGAGCGCAAGAAGGACATGGCGGAGAAGCGTGCAACGGCCAAGGCGCGCCGGATCGCCACGGCCGCGGCTGAAGCCGAAGGCGCTGCTGAGGATGAGGCGGAGCGGGAGTAGCTCGCGCTGTCCTCTACCAAGCCAGTCAGGCGGCGTTCGCTTTCGCTGTGCAGCAGATTCGGCTAGAGTCCTGCCGTGGAGAGGGTCATGGCGGGCGTGGCGGAAGAATCACTCAAGGTCTTTGTATCGTACTCGCGCGTCGACAAGGCGTTTGCGGCTGACCTGGTGCTTGGCCTCACGGCGTGCGGCTTCGAGCCCTATATCGACCGCGAGGATATTGCTGCGGGCGAAGTATGGGAGAAACGGCTCGAGGGCTTGATCTCGGAAGCCGACACCATCGTCTATGTGATCTCGCCGGAGAGCGTGGCGTCCAAGCAGTGCAGCTGGGAGCTGGCGACGAGCCTGAGGCTGTCCAAGCGCGTGCTGCCCGTGGTGTGGCGGCCGGTGGATGACAGCGCGACGCCGGCGGACCTGGCGAAGCTCAATTACATCTTCTTCTCGGGCGAAGCGCGCACGTTTGCGGCGGGGCTGGCCGAGCTGGCGCAGGCGCTGCGCGTCGATATCGGCTGGATCCGCGAGCATACACGGCTGGGCGAGCTCGCAGGACGCTGGCAGGCGCGCGGTCGGCCCGAGACCATGCTGCTGCGCGGGGACGATATCGATGCGGCCATCAGTTGGAGAAATGCCAAGCCGATGGGCGCAACCGCCATCACCGACGGCCAGGCGGATTTCATCAAGGCTTCGGCGGATGCTCGCGCAGAAGCCGAGCGCAAAGCCACAGCGGCGCGGCGGGGGTTGCTGACGGCGGTGTCGGCCGTCGCGCTGGTGTTTGCAGGGCTTGCAGGTGTTGCCGCATGGCAGTGGCAGAGCGCGGCGAAGGCCGAGGGCGCAGCGAAAGCCAGCCGCGATGACGCCGTGGCGGCGAAGGATTCGCTTGAGAGCGCCAACATGCTGCTCGGGGCGCCGGTAGCGCTGCAGGCGGCGCAGCGGGAGGACCGGCTGGCGCTGCCTCCGGGTTGGTTCCAGATTGCGGCGCAGTTTTCCGGCGCTGCGGCGCGCTTGGAGCGGTTGAATGCCGAGGGCAAGGCCGAGGGCTATTCCGGCTTCGTGATCGAAGGCGATCTTATCCATCCGCGCTACAAGGGTGAGGCGCTGCTGCTGACGCCGAAGCTGCTGCCGCGCGTGGCGCCAGAGCCCGGCTCGCCGCCGCAGGGGGCGCAGACGACGCTGCTCGACCCCACAACCTCGAAGGCAACCGACAAGCCGTCCGTGTTCTTCCCTGCCCTCGCGCGCGAGGGTGAGGCCGCGCCGGGGCTCAGCGGCACGGAGATGGTCTGGGCGACGCCTGTAGAAATGGGCGCTGTGAAGCCATTTGAACTCTGGCGGCTGTCGGGTCCGCTGCCCAAGGGCGCGCGGGCGCTGAAGGCCGAAGACATCGACTGCTCGCCGCTGGGCATGGGAGGTGGTGACGCGGCAGGATCGCGCGTGCCCTATGCGATGTATGGCGTGCGGATCGACAATACGGATGCGACAAAGAACGGCGTTACCCTGTTCCTCAGCGAACGTGTGGACCGCGCGGATCCCTACGGCATCGAATACACCTGGTCGACGTCAGGCGGCGCCAACGGGGCCATGGTGTTCGACCTTTCGACGGGCAAGGCGGCGGCGATCCACTACGGCGTCGGCGCGCAGACGCGCGGGATCGGGATTGTCGGCAAGGGCATATCGCTGCGGCTGGTGCTGGATATGGCGCGCCAGAAGGTGAAGGACGCGCAGCTGGGGCCGGTGTGTCCGGGTTAGCCCTTCGGCGTCACCTTCACCATCATTCGGCTGTAGCCCTTCACGAAGCTGGAGGGGACGCGCTCGGGCTCTTCGAGGACTTCGATTCTGTCGAAGCGCTTGAGGATTTCTTCCCACAGGACCTGCAGCTGCATTTCGGCGAGGCGGTTCCCCACACAACGATGGATGCCGAAGCCGAATGAGAGATGCCGGCGCACCATCGGACGCTCGATCCATAGATCGTTGGGGCGGGTGTATTGTTCTTCGTCGCGGTTGCCCGAGACATACCACATCAGGACTTTATCGCCCTTGGCGATCGTCTTGCCGCCGAGTTCGAAGTCCTGCAGCGCGGTGCGGCGCATGTAGGCCAGCGGCGTCTGCCAGCGGATGATTTCGGAGACGGCCGAGGGAATGAGCGAGGGATCAGCCTTCAGCTTTTCGAACTGGTCCGGCCATTTGTGCATGGCGTAGACGCCGCCGCTCATCGAGTTGCGGGTGGTGTCGTTGCCGCCGACGATGAGCAGCATGAGGTTGCCGAGATATTCTTGCGCGTTCATGTTCCGTGTGTGCTCGCCATGCGCCAGCATGGAGACGAGATCGCCGCGCGGTTCCGTGTTGACGCGCTCGTTCCACAAGCGGGTGAAGTAGCCGAGGCATTCGAGGAGTTCGGCGCGCCACTGCTCTTCGCCTGAGACGATGGCGGGGTTGTTGCGGCCCGTTGCGACATCCGACCAGCGGGTGAGCTTGCGGCGGTCTTCGAACGGGAAATCGAACAATGTGGCGAGCATCATGGTAGTGAGTTCGATCGAGACTTTATCTACCCAGTCGAACGGCTTCGAGACATCGAGCGAATCGAACAGCTCGACGGTGCGCGAGCGGATCAGGGCCTCGAAGCTCTTGAGATTGTCGGGGCCGACGGCGGACTGGATCGTCTTGCGCTGCACGTCGTGCTTGGGCGGGTCCATCGCGATGAACATCGGAAGCTCGAAGTCTTCCTTCGGGTCGACGACGGTGATCGATCCCATTGAGGAGAAGACGCCGTGCGACGTGTCGACCGTCATGATGTCCTGGTAGCGCGTGACCGACCAGTAGGGGCCGAACGGGCTATCGGGCGTGTAGTGGACGGGGTCATTCTTCCGCATCCAGGCGAAGCGGTCCCAGAACGCGCTCTGCCGCCAGATTTCCGGGTCGGTGACGTCGTAGGTGGCGAAGTCGATTTCCGACGCCGGGGGCACGCGCCCGCCATGCGGCACGCCGTTGATCCAGTGGATCGGGCCGGTGGCAACCGATCCTGTCGGTCTCGAAACGGTTGTGGTGTCGGCCATCGCCTGCTCCATCACTCCGGCTGCGGATGGCTGTCTGCCGCCGGATACGCCAAATGCAGTCTAGCAGACGCAAACGTAAGCGGCAGTCCTTTCCTAGGGGCAAGAGTCGCTGACTTCACTGGGGATTCGCTAGAGAAACCCGTGATTCAGCAGCCTCCTTCCGGGGCCCGCCAGATATGCTAGAGCACCTCGACCGTTTGCCGGCCGCCGAAGGGCCATCGCCCTCATCGAAGAGCCCCATCGAAGGAATTGGCCGTCTTGGGACTCGTCAGCGATCAGACCACGCCTGCCGCCTCATCCAAAATACGATGCGACCTGACCGTGATGATCCCCTTCTTCAACGAGGCGGGGAATATCCATCCCCTGCTGGATGAGTGCCACGCTGCGCTCGCCGGCGTCGATTATGAGATCGTCTGCGTTAACGACTGCTCGAGCGATGCGACGGCGGCGGAGCTTGTCGAAGCGCAGGCAAAGCGGCCCGCAGGCCAGGTCGTGGTGCTCACCCATGTTCAGCGCAGGGGCAAATCGGCGGCGCTGTTTACCGGACTGCGCAGCGCGAAGGGCGACTGGGTGCAGCTGCTGGATGGCGATGGGCAGAATGACCCGGCAGATGCAAGGCGCGTCTGGGACCTTGTGGCGGCGAAGGACGAGAACCCGGCGCTCGGCATCGTGTGCGGCAGGCGGACCAGCCGGAACGACTCAGGGTTCAAATGGGTGCAGTCGCGAGTCGCCAATGGCGTGCGGCGCTTCTGTCTCAGGGATGATGCAACCGACACAGGATGCGGCTTCAAGCTGATCCGCCGCAGGGCTTTCCAGGATTTGCCGTTCTTCGCTTCCATGCACCGTTTCCTGCCGGCCCTGGTCAAGCGCGCGGGCTGGGATGTGCGCGAGGAGCCTGTGGCCGACAGGCAACGCACGCACGGCGTTTCGAAATATGGCTTCCTTGATCGTCTCGGCGCTGGATTGGTGGACCTTCTCGGGATGATATGGCTGGTGCGGCGCGGGGGTTATGGCGTGGCGGCTGAATGGGGCGATCCTCGCGCAAAGCGATGACCGGCCGGCAGTCTTGAGTGTGTGATGCGTAGACCGTCGATCCCGAGGCAGGAGCGTGGGAACCCCCGACAGCTTCCGCAGAAGCGGTCGCTGCCGCCTGTGCGCGAGCCGCCATCGTCATTCGAAAGCTTCGTCCGGCTCGACAAGTCGGCCGTCCTGTTCCTGATCTTCTGCTTCTGCCTGATCCACTGGTTGATCCGCGTCTTTATCGCGCCGGTCTACACCATCGAGGAGGCGGACCAGCTTCTCCTCTCGCAGGCTCTGAAGGTGGGCTACGAGGCGCGCGAGCCGCCGCTGCTGACATGGCTGCACGCCCTGGCGATCCGGGGCGGGGGGCTGAACCAATGGGTGGTGTTCGGCGTCAAATACGTCCTTCTGTTCATCGGGCTTACCTTCTACTACCTCGCCGCGCGCAACGTGCTGATCCGGCCGGGCGTGTCGGCGGCGGCGGTCGCCGCATGGGCGCTGACCTTCCAGGTCGGCTGGAACATGCATGAGGACCTGCTCAACGCCGTCGGCCTGATGGCGGCCCTGTCGCTGACCCTGCATGCGCTGACCCGCATTCTCACCTGGAGACGATACCGGGACTGGGTCTATCTGGGCGTCACCCTCGGCATCGGCTTGCTGATGCATCACCTCTTCATCGTCTTCCCGCTGGCGATGCTGATCGGCGTGCTGATCTCGCCTTTCTTCCGGGACGCGGTGACGCTGCCGCGGCTGGGAATCATGGCTCTGGTAGCGGCGCTGATTTATGGGCCCTATGCGTACTGGGTGCTCACGCATATCGGCTCGGTCGTGGATGCAGCGCGCAGCTATGCCGCCTCGTGGGAGATCGATTCGGGCTGGCTGCAGCGTGCAGAGAACGGGGCGGTTGCGTTCGGGCGGACGCTGCTGGAGTTCACCCTGCCCCTGTCGCTGTTCTGGCTGATGCTGTTCTGGCCGATGTGGCTGCCGGTGATCTATCCGGTGTTCCAGCGCCGCTCCACGGATGAAGAGCCACACGAGACCGCATGGCGGCGGCTCTTGGCGCGCGCGACGCTATTTGGGGCGATCGTCTTTCTTCTTGGCGTTCTCTTCGGCGTCCAGACCTACAAGGGCTACTGGATGCTGCCGGTGATGTTCGGCGTGCCGATCTGGATGTTTGCGCATGTGAAGCGCGCGGGCGACTTCCCCGTAGCCATCCGCGGCTTTGCCGCCGTGGTGATCGCGTTCGCCGTCCTTGTCATTGCCGGGCGCTTCGTCGAATGGCGGCTGGAAGTGCGCATGTGCGACGATTGCCGGCCCTATGCCCCGATCACGGCATGGGCGGATGAGCTGAAGAATTCGGGCTTCGAGTACGGCACCATCGTTGGCGCAGACAAGCATCTCACCGGCAATCTGCGCGCCGCTTTCCCGAAGGCTCGCGTGCTGGATGCGTCGATCGCGCCGGATGCCTTCCCGCCGCCGGCGACGAATGGCGCCTGCCTCGCCGTGTGGCGCGAAGAGACGGACATGCCGGGAGATCTCACCGCGTATCTCAGCGAGGACCTGCTCACCACGCCGACCGGTCCCAATCCTGAAGGCGCCATCCGCCGCAATCTGCGCCTGTCGGACACCAAGGCGGCGACGCTCTATCTTCAGTTCTTGCCGTCGTCCGATTCCTGCCGCTGATCTGGCTGCAAAAGGTCTGGCCGCTGAAGGCCGTCGGGCAGCAGCTCCTCCGCCGGATTGGCTGTGAGGCGGCGCGCGTCCGCGTTGATCTCCGGAAAGTCTTCCTCGGTGAAGGGCAGCAGAAACGTAGCGCCCGTTTCTGGCTTGATTTCGAGGAGATCGCCTGCACCGAAATTGTGCAGGCCCGTGACCTGGCCCAGCTTGCGGCCGTCGGCATGGACGACGTCCATTCCGATGAGGTCGGAGACGTAGAGTTCGCCCTCTTCCGGCGGCGGAAGCCGTTCGCGCAGGGTATGCAGCATCTTGCCCTTGAGGGCTTCCCACTCTTCGCGCTGGCGGGTCTCCTTTGCCAGAACGCCGAAGAGATCGCCGAGCGGGCGATGGCGCACTGGCGTGAGCAGCACGTGGCCCTCGGCATCCATCAGCGGGCCATAGCTGAAACAGGATTCAGGATCTTCGGTTAGGGAGCGGACCTTGGCCTCGCCCTTGACGCCGAATGCGCCCGCGATCTGGGCGACGGCAACCAGCTTGGGCGGGCTGCTCAAAGCGGCTTCTCGAACATGGCGACGATCTTCGGCGGGGTAAAATCCCCGGATGGCCGGTCGATCAGGCGGCGGAAGCCAACGCGCTCGTGGAAGGCCATGCTCTGCGGGTTGGGCGGTTCGACATTGACCTCGCAGGTGAGGCGCTGGTCGCCGTTCCTTGCGGCGATGCGCGAAGCCTCGTCATAGAAAGCGCGGCCGACGCCGCGGCCCTTGGCGAAATCGGAGACGGCGATGCGGTCGATATAGAGGTGATGCTCGAACTTCGCCTCGAACCATCCATAGTTATCGCTCGGATAGGCCGTGCCGGGGCGGATTAGGATGAGGAAGCCGCAAGGCGCCCCGTCCAGCTCCGCCACCAGCACGCGATGCGCCCATCCGGCGATGTCGTGGTAATCCTGCGCGCTCATCTTCGCGACAGCAGGCGTCGAGGCAGCGTTGAGGACGAGGATGAACTCCTCGTCCCCCTTCACTGCATCGCGGATCGTGATGCTCACGCGCCCTACTCGGCGGCGGGAGCTTCTTCGACCGCCGGAGCGTTCTTGGCTTCTTCGGCGGCGGCCTTGCGGGCCGCTTCACGCTCGGTGCGCTCGGTGACGCGGGCCGTGGCTTTCTCGCCCGGGATCGCGCGTTTCGGGTTATTGCCGTGCGCCCATTTCACGAGGCCGGCGGCGCCGAGAAAGCGAGCCACGCGGTCGGACGGCAGGGCGCCCTTGGCGAGCCAGGCCTTGGCTTTCTCGAGGTCGATCTGCACGCGCTTCTCGTCGGTCTTGCCGAGCAGCGGGTTGTACGAGCCGATCTTCTCGATGAAACGGCCATCGCGCGCAAAGCGCGAATCGGCGATCACCACGTTGTAGTATGGACGGTGCTTGGAGCCGCCGCGGGCCAGTCGGATCTTCAGAGACATAGTCTACCTTTCAGTTGGATCTTCAAAATTGAAGTTGGGGTTGATGGAATGAGCGAGGGGTCAGCCCTTGCCCTGCAGCTTCTCATGATGACGGATCACTTCCGTCACGATGAAGTTGAGGAATTTCTCGGCGAAGTCCGGATCGAGATCGGCTTCCTTTGCGAGACGGCGCAGGCGTTCGATCTGCTGGGCCTCGCGCGTCTTGTCGGCCGGAGGCATGGCGTGGCGAGCCTTGAGTTCGCCCACTGCCTTGGTGGCCTTGAAGCGCTCGGCCAGCATATGGACGACGGCGGCGTCGATATTGTCGATCGAGGAGCGCAGGTGCGCGAGCTCTTCCTGCGGGGTGCGCTTATCCTGGGGCTTTGTGGTCATGGGATCACCGGTTCAGGCGGGCAGCCCGTTGCAGGCGCGGCTACGCGCGGCAGGATGAGGGACGCGTCAGCCCGCATCGGGGCGTAGGCGATGGTGACGGCAGCCGCCCGCGCATCGGCGCCTGTCTTGAAGCGCAGGCGGCGCACGAAGCTGTCGGAGACGCGAAAGGCGTACGGGTCCTTGTTGCTGCAGCTGGTGCAGATGTGGCTGACGCCGCCGCGGCCGCTGACCAGGATGTCGGAGCGGCAGGTGACGGATTCCTTCTGCAGCCGCGCGTATTGTTCGGGCGCTGCGCCTGCAAGATCATCCTGCGTGAGGCCGCCGGGAAGGAAGCTGAGGTCGCCGCGCGTCTGCATCATGGCGTAGTGCTGCAGCTCTGCGCGCGTTTCGCAGTATTGCTGGCTCCCGGTACAGGCAGCGCAGGTGAGGATGGCGAGGATGGCGGCGCCCCGGATCATCGCGGCGTCCATTGCAGGCGTGCGTTGCGCAGGACGTAGGTGGAGATCACGACGCTGACTCCAGCCACGCCAACAAACAGGATCGTGTATTCGCTGACGCCGAACGGGCGGTTGGTGAAGCGCTGGATCAGCGGGCTGACCAGCAGGATGCCGACAATCACGATCACCAGCGGCAGATGCTGCACCCAGCGCCACGCGCCGGCGGGGGCGAACCTGGCGCCGCATTTCGGGCACGCGCCCGCAAGGCGGCGCACACCCAGATCGGCCTTGCAGATCTCGCAGGCGAAGGCAGTCATTTCTTCTTGTCTCCGCCGAGACCCGGAAGTCCGCCGCCGAGACCGGGCAGACCACCGCCGCCAAGCCCGGGAAGTTTCGGCGCGCCAGCGACGCCGCCCATGTTCTGCAGGCCCTTGAGCGCCGCCTGGTTCGCCTGCGGGCCGGGGCCGCCGGGCGCTCCGCCGCCCATCATGCCGCCGAGAGCTGCGGCAAGGCCCTTCGCCCCGCCCTTGCCGACCTTCTTCATCATGTCGGCCATGGAGCGGTGCATCTTGAGCACCTTGTTGACCTCGGCAACGTCCACCCCGGCGCCTGCCGCGATGCGGCGCTTGCGGGAGGCGGCGAGGATGTCTGGCTTGCGGCGCTCGTTCGGCGTCATCGACATGATGATCGCTTCCTGGCGCGCCAGCATCTTGTCGTTGATATTGGCGGAGGCCATTTGCGCCTTTGCCTTCTGCACGCCGGGCATCAGGTCCATCAGGCCGCCAAGACCGCCGAGCTTCTTCATCTGGCGAAGCTGGCCGGCGAGATCCTCAAGGTCGAACTGACCCTTGGCCATCTTCTTGGCCATGCGTTCGGCTTCGGCAGCATCGATCTCGCCCTTGGCCTTCTCGACAAGAGCGACGATGTCGCCCTGCCCCAGGATGCGGCCGGCGACGCGGCGGGCGTCGAACACGTCGAGGCCGTCGAGCTTTTCGCCCGAGCCGAGGAAGCGGATCGGCAGGCCGGTGACGGCGCGCATGGAAAGCGCAGCCCCGCCACGGCCATCGCCGTCCATGCGGGTGAGGACGAGGCCGGTGAGCGGCAGGCGTTCGTGGAAGCGCTTGGCGGTTTCGACGGCGTCCTGGCCAGTTAGAGCATCCGCAACAAGAAGTGTTTCCTGCGGCGCAGCGATCGAGGCGATCTCGGCCGCCTCGTTCATCATCTGCTCGTCCAGCGTGGTGCGGCCGGCCGTGTCGAGCATCAGTACGTCATAGCCGCCGAGCTTCGCGGCGTTCATCGCACGGCGGGCAATGTCGGGCGGGTTCTGGCCCGCGACGATGGGGAGTGCATCGACGCCGGCCTGTTCGGCCAGCACGCGCAACTGCTCCATGGCGGCGGGGCGGCGCACGTCGAGAGAGGCAACCAGCACCTTCTTGCGCTCGGTCTCCTTCAGGCGCTTGGCGATCTTGCCGGTGGTGGTGGTTTTGCCCGAGCCCTGCAGGCCGGCCATCATGATGACGGCTGGCGGGCTATCGATGCGCAGCCGTTCCGGCTCCTCGTCGCCGCCGAGGGTCTCGACGAGGGCGTCGTAGACGATCTTGACGACAAGCTGTCCCGGCTTGATCGAGCGGATGACGCTCTCGCCCACTGCAAGCGGGCGGACATCGTCGATGAATTTCTTGACCACGGGCAAGGCGACGTCCGCCTCAAGGAGCGCGACCCGGATCTCGCGCAGGGCCTCGCTGACATCCTTCTCCGACAGCGC
>DASYKO010000377.1:0-3098 GCA_035995285.1 Hyphomonadaceae bacterium
CTGATGGCGGACAAGGTGAGCGGGCTGCACGCGGCCTATGCGGTGATCGCGGGATTGTTTGCGCGCTCGCAGAACAAGGGCGGGCAGTTCATCGAGGCGCCGATGCTGGAGGCGTTCACGGCGTTCAACCTGGTCGAGAACCTCTACGGCCACACCTTCGATCCGCCGATGGCGCAGATGGCGTATACGCGCTCCTCCAGCCGCAATCGCGTGCCGTATCCGACGAAAGACGGATACATCGGCATCATGCCGTATTCGGACGTGCAGTGGAAAACCTTCTTCGAACTCGGTGGCCGGCCGGAGATCATGACCACCGATCCTCGCTTCTCCACCTACACCGCGCGCACGGCGAATATCGGGGCGCTGTATCAGCTTGTGGCTGAAGTGGCGGCGACGAAGACGACGGATGAGTGGCTGGCGCTGATGGCCAAGGCGGATATTCCGGCGGCTCGGTGCGCGACGCTGGAGGAAGTGCTGGAGGACAAGCATCTGCGCGGCACGGGCTTCATCCACGAGCGGCAGCATCCGGAAGGCTTCTCCTACACGGCGATGCAGCATCCGGTGAAGTTCACGGGCACGCCGGCGGATATTCGTCGCGAGCCGCCGATGCTGGGGGAGCACACGGTCGAGGTTCTGAAGGAGCTTGGGTTCTCGGCGGAAGATGCGGTGCGGATCGCGGCGGAGGCTGCGGCGAAGGATCCGAATGTGAGTGGGGGACGGAAGATCAAGTAACAACCGCCGTCATTCTCGGGCAAGCGAAGCGCGACCCGAGAATCTCTGGGCTCCGAGGGCCGGCGGCGCTCCTCCTCCGAGGGGCCGGCGTATGTTGCCCAGAGATTCTCGGCTCAAGGCCGAGAATGACTCTTTGAGGGGATTGCGGGCATCTCTGCCGCAAGTGGCTGCACCATCCACAATTGGGCTCATGTAAATCGCGCGCACGGCTTCCCTCGCGCAGCGCGGAGAGCGTAGATTTCCATGTTGGCGCATCTGCGCCGGGGTCAGCGGAGATGCCCATGTCAGTTCTCAACCGTCGTCTGTTCATTGGCGCGAGCGTGGTGACGCTCGTTGCGGCGTGCTCGCCGAAGGTGGAAGTCCCGGCGGAGGCCAAACTTCCCAAGCTGTCGGCCGCGCCTGCTGCGCCGGTCGCCCGCGTCGAGCCGGTCACCGACGATTATTTCGGCGACAAGATCACCGATAACTACCGCTGGATGGAAAACCCGAAGGATCCGGACTGGTTGCCTTTCCTCAAAGCAGAGAACGATCACACCCGCGGCGTGATCGATGCAATCCCGGGGCGCGACAAGCTGCTCAAGCGGATCAAGGAAGTCACCGGCGATATCGTGGCGACGGGGCGGGTGCAGGAAGAGGGCGAGTATCTGTTCTTCGAACAGCGTCCGCTGGGCACGGAGAGCTACAAGCTCTATGTGCGCGAGAAGTCAGGCGACCGCGTGCTGGTCGATCCGACCACGATGGCCACGGGTGGCGGTCACGTTTCGCTGGATTGGTGGGATGCATCGCCCGGTGGGAAGTATGTTGTCTATGGCGTGTCGAAGGATGGCAGCGAGGATTCGATCCTGCACATTCTTGAAACCGCGACGGGCAAAGATCTGCCGGAGACGATCGCCAATACCCAGAATGCGAGCCCAAGCTGGCTCGATGATGCGTCGGGCTTCTTCTACAACGAGCTGACCAGCCCGCCGGATAGCCCTAAGCGCTATCTCGACAGCCAGGCGCGCTTCCACAAGCTCGGCGATGATCCGGCCAAGGACCCGCTGCTGATGAAGCGGGACATGGATGCCAAGGTGAAGTTCGAGGACATCCAGGCGCCGATCATTGGCACGGCGCGTGGATCGACGCACGCCTTCCTGATCCTTGCGGACGTGCGGCCGGAGGTGCGGCTTTATTCTGCGCCCGTGGCCGATGCAGCGAGCGGCAAGGCAAAGTGGGTGGAGGTGGCGAAGTTCGAGGACGAGATCACCGGGCTCGAAGTCGATGGCGATACGCTCTACCTGCTTACCACCAAGGGCGCGCCGCGCGGCAAGATCATCAAGACCAGCGTGAAGGCGCCATCGCTTGCCAAGGCGACCGACGCCGTGCCGCAGGGCGAGACGGTGATCGACTCGACGGGGTTGGCCAAGGACGGGCTCTACCTGCGCATCATGGATGGCGGGATCTGGAAGCTGAAGAAGCTCGACAAGGCGGGCAAGCTCATCGACATCGCGCTGCCGTTCGACGGCACGATCGGCGGGCTGGTTGCGAGCAGCGACCGCGACGGCGTGAAGATGAGCTATGGCGGCTGGCTTGCGCCGGCAGGTATCTATCAGGTGGATGCGGCGGGTGCGGTCTCAGACACGGGCATCAACCCGAAGCCTGCCATCGATGTCAGCGCGTATGAAACCACGCGCGGCTTTGCGGCGGCGAAGGATGGCGTGAAGATCCCCTATAACCTGATCCACAAGAAGGGCGTGAAGCTGGATGGGTCGAACCCGGCGTGGATTTCGGCTTATGGGTCGTACGGCTCGATCTCGTACACGCCGGCGTTTGCCAACCGCTCGCTCGCCTTCATCGATCAGGGCGGGATCATCGGCTACGCCAACGTCCGCGGCGGCGGGGAATACGGCAAGGAATGGCACACGGCCGGCCAGAAGATGAACAAGGCCAACACCTGGCGCGATCTCATCGCCGTGTGCGAGGAGCTGATTGCGAAGGGCTATACCTCGACGCCGAAGCTGGCGATCGGCGGGCGCTCTGCGGGCGGCATCACGATGGGCATGGCTCTTACCGAGCGGCCTGACCTGTTTGCGGCTGTGGTGTCTGGTGTGGGTTGGCACAACCCGCTGCGCTATCCGGCGGAGTCCAATGGCTGGGGCGAGGCGCCGGAGTGGGGCGACCTGCGCGTGAAGGAAGGCTACCAGGCGGTGAAGCTGATCGACAGCTATCAGAACGTGAAGGATGGCACGGCGTATCCTGCTGTTCTTTTGACGACGGGTGTTACCGACCCGCGCGTGGGGCCGTTCCATATCGGCAAGATGGCGGCGCGGCTGCAGGCGGCGAACAGCTCGAAGAATCCGATCCTGCTGCGCGTCGATTTCGATGCG
>DASYKO010000378.1:0-4122 GCA_035995285.1 Hyphomonadaceae bacterium
CAAGCGCCTTCTTGGCCTCGTCTTTCGCCTTTTCCTCGACCGTCTTCGGCTTCTGGGCAGGCGGTTCCGCAGGCTTGGCCGCCTCCGGCACAGGTGTAGCGGGCGCTGCCTGTTCCGCGGGAGCGGGGGCAGGGGTCGCCGCCGGCGCCTTGCCGCCCTTGCCGAGAAGGTCGCCGAGTTTGTTGCCCAGGTTCTTCTGCAACTCGTCCTGGATCTCGCTGGTGACTTTCGTCTTCACGTCGCCCACCGCCTTCTTGGCGAGCCAGTCCCAATCGAGGTTCAGCTGCACGCCATTCCATCCACCCGAAAGCTTGACCGGCAGGCCATAGCCATTGAGCCCCTGCTTCTTGTCCTTGAACTCGGGGAAGAGGCTCAGCGACAGCTTCTGCTTGCCGACGTCGAGCGTACCGCCGCCGGAGACGAGGAACGCGCCTGAATCCATCTTCAGGTCCGCCATCGCCGCCACGCCATCCTTCATCGCGAACGAGGCGCCGAGATTGTTGAACGTCGTCTTCTGGTCCTTGCCGAACGCGGCCAGCGAAATCGTCTTGCTCGACAACGCAGTCTTGGCCGCATTGCCCAGCTCGGTGAGGTTGACGCCCGAGATCGCGCCATTGGCAAAGCCGAACTTCCCATCCCCCGCCAGCGAAGCCATCAGCGCCTGCACGGTTCCGCCCGATCCGGCGATATCAAGGTTCACGTCACCCTTGCCCTCGACCATGTCGAAGCCTGCCGCCGCCTGCATGAAGGGCTTGAGCGCCAGATTGGCAAAGTTCGCCTTGATCGCCACGGCCGGAACCTGGCTCGATCCATCCGCCACGAAACTCGCACTGCCCGCGCCGCCGAACAGCGTCGACTGCTTGAGATCCGCCAGCAGCTTTCCGTTGTTCAGTGTCACGCCGATGTTCGACGGCCCGAAATCGAACTTGTCGTACTTGATCCCGCCTGTCTTGAGGGTGAGGTTCGCATCCGCCAGCTTGAGCGGGCTCATGTCGACCGGCGTCGCGCCCCAGTCGCCGGCCTTCTGCGGCGCCTGATCCGTCGGCGCGCCCGAGGATTTGGCATACGGCGTCACATCGATATCGCCCGTCGTCAGGGACCCCGTCAGCTTCGGCCGCACCCCGCCCAGCGCCAGCGCCGCCTCGCCCTTGCCCTGTATGGAGTCGAACTGAACGACGGCATTCTTGAGCATCACATCAGAAGTGCCGCCCGACGTGTCGCCCGTGAGCGAGAACGCCTTGTAGACATCGCCATCCGGCAACTTCGCGCCGGCAGCCGACGCCAGCCCGCGCAGGTCCGGCGCATTGATCGACAGCCGCCCCGCATAGGTCAGCGCCGTGTTCAGCCGCGCGCTGCCGTCGAAGATGATCTTGAGCAGCCCGCTCTCATGCCGGAAATTCACGTCGCTGAATGTCAGGTCGCCCAGATCGCCGTTGATCTTGGTCGTCACCGTCGCCTTGCCCAGCGCCTCGCCCGCCGGAGCGTCGATCGCCATCGCCTTGGCGAGGTCGTAGAGCTTGGGCACCTCCGCATTCGCCTGCAGCGCCAGCGTGATCGCTTTAGCCACGTGCGCCTCGCCCTTGAGGTCCGCATTCAGCAGCGGGCTCTCATGTCGCGCACTCGCCAGCTTCAGCGTGATGTCATCCGGCGTCCCGAACGCTTGTCCCGACGCCGTCAGCTTGCCCAGCACGGCCCGCGCCGGCAGGTCCTTCACCTGGAACGCATCCGCCAGCTTCACGGCGGAGGGCACTTCCCCATCAAACGCAAAATCGAAACTCGGCTTGTCGCCCAGCCCCAGCTTGCCATCCAGCTTGGTCTTGAGCAGCTCCGTATCGAGATCGACCATCACCTTCGAGATGACGCCTTCCATCAGAGCCTTGGGATTCTCGATGTTCGACTTCAGCTTGAACGGCAGCTGATCCGCCACGCCCGAACTCTCAATCGTGAACGGCTTGTCGATCGCATCCATCTTCGCCTGGAGCGCGAACTGGCTCAGCGTGTGCTTCGACTTGCCCAGCCGGTCGTCATAAGAGACCTGCCCATTGATGATCCGCACATCGCCCAGCGACGCCGAGATCGCCTCGCCCGGCTTGGTCGGCTTCTGTTCGTCCTCCGGCTTGGGCAGGTCGAACGTCCAGTTGTTGCGGCCATTCTCCAGCTGGATCAGGTCGATCTTGGGATCGACCAGCACGAACTCGTCGATCTCCACCTTCCCGAACAGCAGCGGGATCAGCTTTACCGCCGCCCGCAGCTCCTTCATGGAGGCAAACGGCGCCACGCCGAACTCGGCCGGATTGGAAATCGTGCCCCCCTCGGCCCTGGCCTCGATCCGGGGAAAGATGCTCACCCCGACATGCCCGCCGACCTTCACATCCCTGCCCAGCGCCTTGGAACCTGCGGTTTCTATGTTCGAGCGGTAGACGTCCGAGGGGATCAGGTTGGGGATGATCATCAGTGCCGCGACCAACGCGATAACGATGACACCCACGATGATGCCGAGCCGTTTCATCGATTCCTCCGTCCCCCATTCTTATAGGGTTGGGCCGTTATAGAGGATCGGGAACCGGGCGCTACCAAGGCCGCACCGCCTAAATCCCCCCAAATCCCCGCAAAACCCCAACCAAATCCACTGTTAAGGCCAGATAAGGCCTGGGTTGAGCGTGTCACGCTTTACCCGTGCAAGCCTGCACCTTAAGTCGAGCCTCCCCGAAGGACGATCGGGCGCCGTGAGGACGGCTGGCAAAGTGACACTGGACGAGACCCTTTCCGCATACGCCGAGCGTTTCAGGACGCGTCCCGTACGCAAAAAGCCGTTGCCGGCCCACCTGCAGAGGCTGGAGGCCGAGAGCATCTTCATCATGCGGGAAGTCGCCGCCGGGTTCGAGAACCCGGTGATGCTCTATTCCATCGGCAAGGACTCGTCGGTGATGCTCCATCTCGCGATGAAGGCCTTCTGGCCCTCGCGCCCGCCTTTCCCCTTCATGCATGTCGACACCACCTGGAAGTTCCGGGAGATGGTGAAGTTCCGCGACCTGATCACGCAGAAGCTCGGTCTCGACCTCATCGTCCACATCAACCAGGACGGCCTCAAGCGCGGGATCAATCCCTACGCCTCCGGCTCCAACCTCCACACCCAGGTGATGAAGACCGAGGGTCTGCGCCAGGCGATGGACAAGCACAAGTTCGACGCAGCCTTCGGCGGCGCCCGCCGCGACGAGGAGAAGAGCAGGGCGAAGGAACGCATCTTCTCCTTCCGCACCGCCGACCATTCCTGGGATCCGAAGAACCAGCGCCCGGAACTCTGGAGCCTCTACAACACCCGCAAGGCGCCCGGCGAAAGCATCCGCGTCTTCCCGATCTCCAATTGGACTGAGCTCGATATCTGGGCCTACATCGCGGAAGAAGAAATCCCTATCGTCCCCCTCTATTTCGGCAAGGTCCGCCCCACCGTCATCCGCGACGGGCAGATCTTCATGGTCGACGACGACCGCACGCCCATGCAGCCGGATGAAAAGCCCGTCGACCGCATGATCCGCTTCCGCACGCTGGGTGATTATCCGCTCACCGCAGCCTTCGAGAGCGACGCCGCCACGCTCGACGACATCGTCGGCGAAATGCTCACCGCCCGTACCTCCGAACGCTCCGGCCGCCTGATCGACCATGACGAAAGCGGCTCGATGGAGAAGAAGAAGCGCGAGGGCTATTTCTGAGATGGCGACGAAAGTCACGCCCTTCCGTAAGCCTGAAGCCCGCCAGTCGGTCCGCGAACTCGCCGCCGCCGAAAAGGGCGTGCTGCGCTTCCTCACCTGCGGTTCGGTCGATGATGGCAAGTCCACGCTGATCGGCCGCCTGCTCTACGACACCAAGCTGATCTTCGAAGATCAGCTCGCCGCACTCAAGCGCGACAGCGTCAAGCACGGCACCCAGGGCGAGAACATCGATTTCGCCCTCCTGCTCGACGGCCTCGAGGCTGAACGCGAGCAGGGCATCACCATCGATGTCGCCTACCGTTTTTTCTCGACCGAGAAGCGCAAATTCATCGTCGCCGATACGCCAGGTCACGAGCAATACACGCGGAATATGGCGACCGGGGCCTCGAATTCGGAACTTGCGGTCATCCTG
>DASYKO010000379.1:0-2919 GCA_035995285.1 Hyphomonadaceae bacterium
CCGCTCTGGGTGGTGAACGGCGACATGCATTCCACCGAGGCCTTCTTCCGCAATGGCCGGATCGAGGGCGGTTACACCTGCAACGTGCTGCTGCGCCGTGAGACGGTCGGCGACCTGCGCTTTGATCCCACCTTTGGACGCTCGGGCGGGGAAGACACGATCTTCTTTGGTTCGCTCGGCCGGAACGGCGTGTTCATGGCCTATGCCTACAACGCCGTGGTCGACGAGCCCGTGGTTAAGGAGCGCGTCAGCCTGAAATGGCTGGCCCGCCGCGCCTTTCGTTCGGGCCAGAGCTTTTCGGTGGTCCTGCGCGCTGACGGAAAAAACCGCGCCTGGGTGCTGCTCAAGTCGGTCGTCAAGATCGGCTTTTGCCTGGCCGCCGGCGTCGCGACGATGTGGAACGCGGTGATGTGGCGGCGCGCCTATGTGCGTGGCGCATTCCATGCGGGTGTCCTCTCCGGAATTCTCGGCCGGGCGCCGCTGCAGCTTTATTGAGACGCTCCCGTGTCGGGCGAGTGCAGGTGAGCACGAGCCTTCCGAAGATTAGGATCAGGGCATGACGGATACATCCCCACAGGTCATCCAGCGCGGCGGCGTTGATGCGTTGCGCGCCCAGGCGAAGGCCAAGCGCAGCCCCGGTTCGGCGGGCAAGGCGGCGTACTGGACGGCGCTGATTGTGGGCGCGGCGCTCACCATTCTTCCGATCATCCGCTTTGCGGGCCAGGAGCTGGAGACATTCAGCCTGCTGCAGTCGAGCGATTCAGTGGTTAAGGCGGAGCTGGCCCGCGGCGGCGCGCCGGGGGCGAATACCGCGTATTTCGAAATGCTGGCGGAGCTTGGCTCGCAACCTGCGACCCGCAATGATGAAGCGGCGCTTGCGCTTGCCGCGCGCGCTACGAGCGCCGATCCGAGCCGCGCCAGCGCGTGGGCGCAGCTCGCCTGGCAGGAGTATCTCAAGGCGAAATCCGTCTCGCCTGCCTCGCTCGATGCGCTGCGCAAGTCGATGGAGGCCTGTCCCGTCTGCGAGCAGGATCTGATCCGCTGGCGCTTCAATTTCGTGCTCGCCAACTGGGACAAGATTCCCGAGGATCTCCGTAAAGCGGCGTTCGAGCAGGCGGACATTCTCCGTTGGGTAGGCCAGAACCGCGAATTCCTCGGCGACATGCGCCTCAAGGCTGTCAGGGCCGGCATCCCGTTCGATGCATACCGCACGGCGGTCAACACGCCGGTGCGCAGCTTTGACCTTAACCTTGCTCCCGAGGCCGAGGCCTCGAGCTTGCTACGGCCGAAACTGTAATGGCCGACACGACCGTTCTCTCTCCGGTTAATGCGTCCGCTGGCCAGGGCCATGCGGAAGGCCGGAGCGTGCTGGTCGCCATTCCGGCCTACAACGAGGCCGCGCACATCGAGGCCTGCATCCGTTCGCTGATGACGGGTGATGAGCGGCTGAAGGACGTTGCCTTTGTCGTGGTTGACGGGCTCAGCAAGGATGCCACGGCGAAGATCGTGAACGGGCTCAGGGACGAGTTTCCGAACCTCAACCTGATCAGCAATCCCAAGCGCCTGCAGTCGGCGGCGATCAACCTTGCGGCGCGTGACGCGGGGCAGGGGCGCAGCGTGCTGGTGCGGTGTGATGCGCATTCGATTTACCCTGAGAACTATGTGATGTCCGTGGCGGACTCGCTGGTAGGGCGCGGCGTGGCTTCATTGGTTGTGCCGATGGATGCGGTTGGTAAATCCGGTTTCCAGCTGGCCAATGCGTGGATCGTGGATAGCCCGCTGGGGTCGGGCGGCTCGGCGCATCGCGGCGGGCGCAAGTCGATGTTCGTGGATCATGGCCACCATGCCGGCTTCGATCTGGCAAAATTCATCGAAGTTGGCGGGTATGACGAGACCTTCTCGCACAACGAGGATGCCGAGTTCGACACGCGCCTGAGGGCTGCCGGCGGTCGGATCTTTCTCGATGCCGATATCCGGCTTGCCTATTTCCCGCGGGCTCGCGCGGGGGCTCTGGCCAAGCAGTATTTCAACTATGGCAAGGGTCGCGCGCGCACGATCCTGAAGCATGGCGAGAAGCCGAAGCTGCGCCAGCTGATCCCGCCGGCGACGCTGGTCGCCTGCACGGCGGGGCTTGCGGCGGCGCCGTTTACCTTGTGGGCGCTGATCCTTCCCGGCGGGTATCTTGCGGCGCTTGCGGCGGCGTCGGTGGGCGTTGCGGTGAATAAGAAATCGCCGGTGGGGCTGATGGCAGGGCCTGCGTCCGCGATCATGCATATGAGCTGGTCGGCGGGGTTCTTCCGCCAGATGGCCAAGGGGCAGCGTTAGGGTTTGGTCTTTCACCGGAGTCGTGAGGTGGGTCGGCGCGCAGCGGCGTTGCCGATCGTATCGCCACCTGCAGAACAAGGTCACCCACCCCCCACCTGTCCGCCCCCCTTCGGGCGGGCGGGACCCTGTTGCCACGGCTTACCCTGATCGTTCTTCGTCCAATTCGTGAGACGCGGTCCCGCCCGCCCGAAGGGGGGCGGACAGGTGGGGGTGCGGAACCTTGTTCCGGCATTGGAGCGTGAGGACGCTCGCGCTTCGATTTCAAACATCAAATCTCGTTCGCTTCCGCCTTCGCGCTTCCGCCTTCGCGCTTCAGCGTGACAAGCGGGCGTAATTCCACATTCAGGCCGGTGATCACCGCCTGGGATGCTTCAGCTCTCTCCCTCGCATGAGGGAGCGGGGCGCGTGGAGTGCGCCGTGGGTGGTGCCTGTGCTGATCTCAGCGATCAGCGGATGCGCGTCTTCACGCGCCCCGTATTGGCCGTTTTAGACCGGCTCCGGTGCATCGGAGTTGCGACAGCGCACCAAGCGGCTATCCGCCAGGGGCCTTAGCTCCGAGCCATTCGCCGGCCCAGCCGTGCAGGAAGGCGCCGA
>DASYKO010000380.1:0-3671 GCA_035995285.1 Hyphomonadaceae bacterium
GACCTTGGCCGGCTGTTCGACGCTCGCCGCCTTGGCCAGCGCCGCGTGCAGCGCCTGGGTGAGGAAGAAGGGCGATTTGACGTTGAGGTTCATCACCTTGTCCCAGCCCTGCTCCGGGAATTCGTCGAAGTCCGCCGCCCATGCAGCGCCCGCATTGTTCACCAGGATGTCGAGCTTGCCGTTTTCGAGCTTGTAGATCTGCTCCGCCAGCGCCTTGCAGCCGGCGACCGTCGAGACGTCCTGCGGTAGCGAGATGCACTTACCGTATTTCGAAAGCTCGGCCGCGGTCTCATCGCACGCGTCCGCTTTCCGGGAGGAGATGTAGACCTTCGCCCCGCTTTCGAGAAATCCATGCGCGATCATTTTGCCGATGCCGCGCGATCCGCCTGTCACCAGCGCGGTGCGGCCTTTGAGGGAAAAGAGATTTTCGATCACGTGCGTCTCCAGGATTCGTCGCCAAGTCTTCGTTGCCAATCAGCAGCAGCGCAGCCTACTGTCGCGCTGCCAAAACGCCATACCAAACTGGATGCGCTGGACGCGGTCCGTTCGTGAACCTGGATTCGGTTGATCGCGGCAAGGGGGAATGGGTTGGGCGAATACGTCGAGACGCTGGCATCCAGTCTTCGCGGCCTGGCGCAGTTTTCCGGGCGCAGCAGCAGATCGCGTTTCTGGCCGTATGCGTTGACCATCACCGTCGTGTCCATGTTCGCGCTCGCCGCAGTGATGATCCCGATTTTTATCGAGATCTTCCAGAAGATGTTGGCCTATGCCGATGCGCATCCGGAGCAGGCGACCGTGTCGCGTACGTCGACAAGTTTTTCCATCAGCATAGACGGTGCGCCGCCCGAGGTGATGTCGGCCTTCGGGGGTGTCGCGCCGGCCATTGGACTCTTCACTGTTGTGACTGTGGTGTTGCTGGCCGCAGCAGTCAGCCGCCGTCTTCACGACGCAGGCAGCAGCGCACTATGGGGCCTCGCGCCGCTGCCTTTCCTGGCGTTCAGTCTGACGATGTTCGGAAAGTTGTTTGGCCAGGACGTGGCGAGCGGAGGATGGGTCGGCCTGTTCATGCTCGTGTTCGCGAGCAATCTGCTTTACCTACTGGCGCTGGGAAATCTCGTCTTCCGGCTCTGCCAGCGGTCGCAGCCGGGCGATAACCGTTTCGGCCCGCCCGCGGTATAGCGCGGGCTCAGCCGCGCATGAGGTGATCCGCGATCGCGGCGTAGGCGGGCAGGGACACCTTGTCGAGGATGCTGTTGCCGTTGGCGGCGATGGGGTGAGAGGCGAAGCGGGCGATCACGATCTCTGCGCCGGGCGCGATCCAGCACACCTGTCCGTGGATGCCGCGTGCGGTGTAGGCGCCGAGCTTGTCGTGGGCGACCCAGAACTGGTTGCGATAGCTCCAGCCGGGCAGGGTGGTGTAGCCGGCTTTTGCAAAGTGCTCCTTCACGCCGCCCTTGGCGATGTCGTCCACCACGGCTTTCGGGACGATGCGCTGGCCGTTGAACTCGCCGCCGAGCCGCAGCATTTCGCCGAAGCGGGCGAGGTCGCGCAGGGCCAGGCTCATGCCCCCGCCGCAGGCGGCCATGCCGACGCGGTCGACAATGATGTTGGCGTCTTCCTCCATGCCGAGCTTCTGCCACAGGCGCTCGGACCACAGCTGTGCGATTGGCGTGTTGGTCACGCGCTGGATGATCCAGGCCAGCACCTCGGTGTTGCAGGTCTTGTAAGCGAACACCTGTCCGTGCTCACCCTGCTTCTTGAGGCCGCGCAGGAATTCCGTGATGCCGCGCGGGCCGGTGTAGCCGTTCGGGAAGGGGGCATAGCCCGCCGCGATGCCGTAGGTGCGAACCTCGGCCTTGGCGTCGGTGTAGGCCTCGGAGTATTGCACGCCGATGGTCATATCCATGACGTGGCGCACGGTGGCGTCGCCATACGCGCTGCCTGCGAGTTCGGGGACGTAGCGCGTCGCCAGCGCGTCGGGATCGATCTTGCCTTCGTGCGCTAATGTGTTGGCGAGCGTTCCGGTGAAGGACTTGGTGATCGAGAAGGCGATGTGCGGAAGATGGGCCTGCAGCGCGCCGCGATAGGTTTCATAGACGATGGCGCCGCGATGAAGCACGACGATCCCGTCGGTGAACATTTCGTCCAGCGATTGCGCCCAGGTGAGCTTCACGCCTTCCTGAGAGGTGAAGGATACGGCATCGAGATCATCGCGCAGCTTGCGCTGGAAGACGTAAGGCGCGGCTTGCCCGCGGCGGATGTTCGCCGTCGCCTTGAGCTCGCGCTGGTGGCTGAAGGCCCAGCGTGTGTTCGGAAAGGACGCGCCGGAAATCTCTCCGGCTGTGCCCACCAGCTTGTCGGCCGGCGGCGGAAAGCCCTGCATCAGGCCGCGGAGAACCGGGTCAGAGGTACGGGCGTCGAGTTTGTCGGTCATGCCCGTCTTCCCCTTGTTGGCCTAGTAGCCGCCCAGCCTCGCATAGCGGTCGCGGTGATAGCTTTCCGAGCCGTAGAGCGCCTCGAGCACGCGGGCGCGTTTCATGTAGAGGCCGCTGTCGTGAGCGTCCGTCATGCCGATGCCGCCATGCATCTGGACGGTCTCGTTGGAGACGAGGTGCAGCGTCTCGCCTGCACGCGCCTTGGCGAGTGAGGCCAGCTCCGCGACATTGTTGGCGTTGGCGTCCAGCGCCGCGAAGGCCGCGGAGACGCAGGAGCGGGTGAGCTCAAGCTCGGTGAACATGATGGCGGCGCGGTGCTGCAGCGACTGGAACGAGCCGATCAGCTGGCCGAACTGCTTGCGGGTCTTGAGGTAGTCCGACGTCATCTCGAAGGCTGCATCGGAGGCGCCGAGCATTTCTGCGGCAAGGCCGATCCGCGCGCGATCGAGGATCGCCTCCAGAGTCGCATAGCCGCCATCGTTGGCCCCGAGTACGGCGTCGGCGCCGACTTCGACATTCGCGAACGAGATGTTGGCCGCCGGATGCGCATCGAGCGTCTTGAGGGCAGTGCGTGTCACGCCCTTGGCGTCGCCCGGCACGAGGAAGAGCGTCACGCTGTTGACGTCGCCTGCCTGGCCCGACGTGCGCGCGGCAACGATCAGCAGACCGGCTTCGGCGCCATCCACGACATAGCGCTTGTCGCCTGAGAGCGTGTAGCCTGCGCCGGACTTTTTGGCGGAGAGGGAGATGTGCGCCGGGTCATGATGCGGCGTCTCGTCCAGCGCCAGCGCGGTGATGAGGTCGCCCGAGGCGATCTTAGGCAGGTGCGCCTGCTTCTGTGCATCGGAGCCGGCCAGCATCAGCGCCGATGCGCCGATCATTGCGGTCGAGAGAAGAGGCGAGGACGCAATCGTCCGCCCCTGCGCTTCCAGCACCTGGCCGAGGCCGACAAAGCCGAAGCCCGATCCGCCGAATTCCTCCGGCACGAGCACGCCGGCAAAGCCCAGCTCGGCCATCTCCTTCCATGTCGCCTTGTCGAACGGCTTGCCGTCCTTGCGCAGGGCGCGCAGCTGGCTCACCGGAAGCTTTTCAGCCGCAAACGCCTTGGCGCTGTCGCGCAGCATCTGCTGCTCTTCGGTGAGCACGAAAGCCATCAGTCTCTCCCAGGCGCCGTCCGGACGTACCGGATCTTCAGTTTTGCGAATTGGGTCTTAGCGTCCCACGCACCGCCCAGTC
>DASYKO010000381.1:0-15668 GCA_035995285.1 Hyphomonadaceae bacterium
TGGAGCGGATCCAGGATGCTGCGCCGCTCAGGTAGGGGTAGCTGTACGATTTGGCAATCGGCTGGGGCGTCGCATTCTCAGGCAGGATCTGTTGCATCAGGAGCACGAACAGGATCGAGGCCAGCAAGCCACGGAAGATGCCGAAAACAGCGCCCATAATCCGGTCGATGACGCCAATTTCCGGAGAACTATGAATTAGCTTCGAAAGTCGACCTCCGAGGAAAGCGGCAAGCGAGTAAGCGACGAAAAACCCGACCACCACGAGGATGATCGCCGGGATCATGGACTCGTCCTTTGGCGATATCACGCTCTTCAAGGGAGCCTGAAGATACATAAGGCATAGTAACGCCGACGCCCCCCCGATGATGAAGGACATCACCGAAAACGCCTCGCGAATCAGGCCGCGGCCAAGCGACATGACTGCCGACAGCACTATCAACGCCAGAACGACTCCATCGAACCAGGTCAAATGACGCCTCGCAAACCCGACTAATCCGCCCCGAGCTCGTCTACGAGCTCCGACAGCCTGCTTATCGCACGAACCTGCATCCCGTCGATGGTTTCTGGCGCCCCGGGAGGGGCCCAAGCCCTTGTAAATCCTAGCCGCGCTGCTTCCCGGAGCCGGGGTTCGATACGTCCCACAGGGCGAATCGCGCCCGACAGGGCGACCTCCCCGAAAAAGACGGAACCGGATGGGACGGGCCTGTCCAGCAGCGAGGAGGCGAGGGCGGCTGCGGCGGCGAGGTCTCCGGCCGGTTCGGTGATACGGTAGCCGCCAGTGACGGACAGGTAGACGTCGCGCGAGCCGAAGCGGAGGCCGCAGCGGGCGTCGAACACGGCCAGCAGCATGGCGAGGCGCGATCCCTCCCAGCCGACGATAGAACGGCGAGGCGACCCGGCAACTTCGGGGCCGGCGAGGGCCTGCACTTCAGCGAGGACGGGGCGTGATCCCTCCATCGCAGCAAAGACGGCGCGGCCGGAAGCTTCGGCCTCTGCGCCGGCAAGGAACAGCGCGGAGGGATCGCGGGCGGCGGTGAGGCCCTGCTCGCCCATTTCGAACACGCCGATCTCGTCTGTCGGCCCGAAGCGGTTTTTCACAGAGCGCAGGATGCGGAACTGGTGGCCGCGCTCGCCTTCGAAATAGAAGACGGAGTCGACCATGTGCTCGAGCACGCGGGGCCCCGCGATCTGTCCGTCCTTGGTGACATGGCCGACGAGCACGACGACTGCGCCTGTCTTTTTCGCAAAGCGGGTGAGTTCCTGCGCGCACGCCCGCACCTGCGCAACGGAGCCGGGGGCCGCTTCCAGCGAGTCCGACCAGAGCGTCTGTACGGAGTCGATGATGACGAGTTCGGGTGAGGACTGCTTGAGCGCCTTGAGGATGGAGCGGAGGTCCGTCTCTGCTGCGAGGTCGACAGGCGATTGCTCCACGCCCAGCCTGCGCGCGCGGCCCTGGATCTGGGCGATGGCTTCCTCGCCCGAGATGTAGACAGACTTGACGCCGGCTTTGGCCATCGAGGCGGCCGCCTGCAGCAGCAGCGTCGACTTGCCGATGCCCGGATCGCCACCGACCAGCACGGCGGAGGAGCGCGCGACGCCGCCGCCGAACACGCGGTCGAGTTCGGCGATGCCGGTTGAAAGCCGCGGCGGCGGAGGCTCGGCGGAATTGAGCGGAGAGAAGTCGACATTGCCGGTGCGGGTTTTTTTGCCGCCCTCGGGCGCACCTAAGCCGCCCGGCGGAGACGAAACCGTCTCCTCCACCAGCGTATTCCACGCTCCGCACGCCTCGCACCGGCCCGACCATTTCGCGTGGGCCGCGCCGCAGGACTGGCAGACATAGGCGGTGTTCGACTTTGCCATAACCTCAATGAATCTCGAATCGTTGCGGGCCTAAGCTGTCAGACAAGCTGCCTAGCGCAAGCCAAGCCTGTCCCTACGGCGCCTTTACTCGCGCCGCCACAGTGCAAAGCTGTGGGAATGATTTCGATCACACCTTCCGGGCAGGCCTGCGGCGCAAGTGTTAACGGCGTCGATCTGTCGAAGCCGCTGGCCGCGCAGGATGCTGCCGACATTCGTGCGGCGTGGCTCAAGCATCACGTGCTGGCCTTTCCCGACCAGCAGATGACGGACGATGATCTCGAGCGCTTTACCATCGCATTCGGCGGATTCGGAAACGATCCCTTCATCGCCCCGATCCCGGGACGCAATCATGTGATCGCGGTGAAGCGTCTCGCCGATGAGCGCTCGCCATTGTTCGCGGAGAACTGGCATAGCGACTGGAGTTTTCAGGCGAGGCCGCCTGCAGGCACTTGCCTCTATGGCATCACCATTCCGCCTGTGGGCGGCGACACGCTCTTCGCCAACCAACATGCCGCGCTCAATGCAATGCCGGCTGCGATGCGTAAGCCGCTCGAAGGGCGCATGGCGATCCATTCGGCCAAGCGCGCCTATGCTCCGGAAGGGCAATATGGCCAGAAGGACAAGGGACGTTCGATGGACATCCGTCCGTCGCGCGAGGCGGAGAAGACGCAGTTGCATCCGCTGATCCGCCGCCATCCCGAGACGGGCAGGGAGGGCCTGTTCTCCTGCTTCGGCTACATCATCGGCATCGAGGGCATGTCCGAGGCGGAATCAACGCCGTTGCTGCTCGAACTCTACCAATGGCAAGGCCGGCCGGAATTCCAGTACTGTCACAAATGGCGGCCCAACATGCTGGTGATGTGGGACAATCGCTCCGTCCTGCACGCGGCGACCGGCGGATATGACGGCCACGACCGCATCCTGCACCGCACCACCATCGCTGCGTCAGCCTAGCCCACAATTCAGAAACTGTACCGAAGGGCGCCTTCCTGCTTTGGACGGGCAGGCCTATGTTTGCGCTGATAACAGACGCCAAAGGAGCGCGCCCGATGACTCGCTACAACTCCATCACTGACACTGTTGGCCACACGCCTGTGGTGAGGATCAACCGGCTGGGTCCTCCGGGCGTGAACCTCTACGTCAAGATCGAGGCGTTCAATCCGCTCGGTTCGGTCAAGGATCGCCTCGCGCTGGGTGTCATCGAGGCGGCGGAAAAATCCGGCGAGCTGAAACCTGGACAGACAGTTGTAGAAATGACGTCGGGCAATACCGGCATCGGCCTCGCCATGGTGTGTGCGGCGAAGGGCTATCCGCTCGTGCTGATCATGCCAGAGAGCTTCAGCGTGGAGCGGCGCAAGCTGATGCGCTTCCTCGGCGCCAAGGTCCTGCTGACGCCTGCGGCGCTACGCGCAACAGGCGCCGTCACCAAGACGATCGAACTGGCGAAGAAGCACGGCTGGTTCATGACGCGCCAGTTCGAGAACGAGGCCAATCCCGCCTATCACGCGAAGACAACGGCGCGAGAGATCGTCGACGATTTCAAGGATGGGCTGGACTACTGGGTAACTGGCTATGGCACGGGTGGCACACTCAACGGAGTGGCCCGCGTGCTGACCAAGGAAATGCCGAAGACGAAGATCGTCGTCTGCGAGCCTGCCGACGCTCCGATGCTCACGAGCCACCAGGATCAGGCGCGCAATGCTGACGGCACGCCTGCCGCCGGCCATCCGGCGTGGAAGCCGCACCCGATGCAAGGCTGGGCGCCGGACTTCATTCCGAAGCTCACCGGCGAAGTCGACATGTCGAGCATTCACAAGGTGCTCACCGTGACCGGGCCCAACGCGATGAAGTGCAGCCAGGATCTTGCGGCCAAGGAAGGCATCTTCGTGGGCATCACATCCGGCGCGACATTCGCCGGCGCGCTCGAGATCGCGCGGCAGGCGCCGAAAGGAACAAGCATCCTCGCCATGCTGCCGGATACGGGAGAGCGCTACCTCTCGACGCCGCTGTTCGCCAACGTCCCCGCGGAGATGACGCCTGAGGAGGCCGAGCTCCTGAAGTCGACGCCCTTCGGCTTGCCGGCGTAACTGGACGCGATGTCGGTATTCCGTCGTCGCGCACGCGCGGCGGAGCTGACAAACAAAATGGCCGGATGGAGAGAGCCATGAAAGACGCAGACCTGAGGTCCATGTTCGAGGGCGTAGCTGCGTATGCCGCCAAGCGGCGCGCCGGCGATGACGACCGCCTTCATCGGCCCGAAGCCAGCTATGCCGAACAGCTGGAACGATTTCGTCTCGATGTGGATGCTGGCGGCGTGGCGCCCGGGCAGGCAATCGCCGAACTGATCAACAAGGCCGAGCCGGGCCTTGCGGCCTTCACCGGCCCGCGTTTCTTCGGCTGGGTCATCGGCGGCAGCAATCCTGTCGGCGTGGCTGCCGACTGGCTCACCGGCATCTGGGGCCAGAATGCCGGCAACCACCAGGCGACGCCATCCGCCGCTGCGGTGGAACGTCAGGCGGGTCGGGCGCTGCTGGATTTGCTCGATCTCCCGCGGGAGTCGACCGTTGGGTTCGTGACCGGCGGAACCATGGCGAACTTCACCTGCCTCGCCGCTGCCCGCGGCGCTGTGTTGCGTCGGGCTGGTTGGGACGTCGAGGCGGATGGCCTGTTCGGCGCCCCGCCGATCACGGTGATCATCGGCGAAGAGGCGCACTCCAGCGTGTTTGTCGCGGTGCGCTATCTCGGGCTTGGAGCGAACCGCGTGGTGCGCGTGCCTGTCGATCGTGAAGGCAGGATGCTCGCGCCGGCTTTTGCCGATGCCATCGCCAAGGCTACCGGCCCGGTGATCGCCATCGTCCAGGCAGGCCAGATCAACACTGGCGCGTTCGATCCGTTCGGCGAGATCATGAAGGCGGCCAAGGCCAGGAACGCCTGGGTGCATGTCGACGGCGCCTTCGGCCTCTGGGCGCGGGCGACGCCCAGTCACAAGCAGCTGACGCAGGGCATCGAGGAGGCGGACTCGTGGGCGGTCGACGGCCACAAATGGCTGCAGACGCCGTACGATTGCGGCTATGCTGTCGTGCGCGACCGCGAGGCGCATGAGCGCGCCATGCAGATCGCCGCCAGCTATCTGCCCGGAGCGACCGAGGAAGGACACAACCCGTACGACTATTCACCGGAGCTTTCGCGCCGCGCCCGCGGGTTCGCGACCTGGACGATGATCCGCCATCTCGGGCGACGCGGGATTGCAGAGATGGTCACGCGGCACTGCGCGCTGGCGCGGCGTTTTGCGGAGAAGCTGGGCTCAGAGCCCGGCGTCGAGATTGTGAACGACGTGGTGCTCAACCAGGTCGCGGTTCGCTTCGGCAATGACGACCAGACAAAGGCGACGATTGCGCGCATCCAGTCCGATGGCGTGTGCTTCGCCGGCGGATCGCAATGGAACGGCCAGTGGATCATGCGCATCTCGGTGATCAACGAGAACACGACAGAGGCGGATGTTGATCGGTCGGTTGAGGCGATGCTGGGAGCGTGGCGCGCGGTGAGGGGCCGGAACTAGAGAGCCGGCTGGATCGGGCCCTCGGCCTTGCCGTTGACGAATTGCTCGACATGCGGGCTGCCGGATTTGTCTAGGTCGGCGACGGGGCCGCGCCAGATGATGCGGCCTTCGTGGAGCATCGCGACTTCGTCGGCGATCTTGCGGACGGACGCCATGTCGTGGGTGATGGAGACGGCGGCCGCGCCTAGCGCCTTCACCTGTTCGACGATGAGATTGTTGACGGCGTCGGCCGTGATCGGGTCGAGGCCGGTGGTGGGCTCGTCGAAGAAGATCAGCTCCGGCTTGGCGATGATGGCGCGGGCGAGCGCCACGCGTTTCTGCATGCCGCCGGAGAGTTCGGCGGGGCGAAGCTCTGCCTGGCGTGCGCCGAGGCGGACCTTGGCGAGGGTCTCGATGGCCTGCTTCTTGGCTTCAGCGCGGCCGATGCGGTCTCGGTAGAGAAGCGCGAAGGCGACGTTTTCCCAGACCGTGAGACTGTCGAACAAAGCGCCGCCCTGGAACAGCATGCCGGTGCGGCGCCGAGCGTCCTCAACCGCGTGTTTGTCCTTGAGCGATTTGCCGCCGAACAGGACTTCGCCCTCGTCAGGCGTCATCAGGCCGAGCGCGCATTTGATGGTGACGGACTTGCCCGTGCCGGAGCCGCCAATGATCACCAGCGATTTGCCGGGGGTCACCGTGATGTCGACGCCGCGCAGCACCTTGTTGGCGCCGAAGGCCTTGTGCACGCCCTTGAGCTCGAGGATCGGCGCGTGCGGGTTGATGACGACGCTGACGCTCACAGTCCCACCTGCACGAAGATCGAGGTGAGGATGTAGTTCATCGCGAGGATCAGCACGGCTGCGCCGACTACGGCGAGCGTTGCCGCGCGTCCCACGCCGCCTGCGCCGCCTTTGGAGCGGTCGCCCTGGTAGCAGCCCATGAGGGCGATCACTGCGCCGAAAAAGCCGGCCTTGATGACGCCCGACAGGATGTCGTTGCCGGTGACGAAGGACCAGGTGTTTCTTAGATAGAGAGCGCCGGAGAAGTCGAGCGTGCCGACGGCGACGGCGTATCCGCCCAGGACGCCGATGGTGTCGGCGATGAGGACGAGGAGGGGCAGGGTGAGCGTCGCGGCGAGGACGCGGGGGGCGTAGAGATAGCGTTCGGGTTTGGCGGAGAGCGTCAGCAGCGCGTCGATCTGTTCGGTGACGCGCATGGCGCCGATCTCTGCGGCGATGCCGGCGGAGACGCGGCCGGCGAGCATCAGGCCGGCGAGGACGGGGCCGAGTTCGCGGGTTATGCCGAGGACGACGATGTTGGGAACGAACTGCTCCGCATTGAAGCGAGAGCCGCCGGTGTAGATGTTGAGGGCGAGGGCCGCGCCGATGAAGATGGCGGTGAGGCCGACAACGGGTAGGGAGTAGAACCCGATCTTGAGGCACTGGCGCAGGACTTCGCGCAGGTAGATCACCGGCGTGACGCAGGCCGCCAGCACGCGGGCGGAGAAGACGGAGATGCGGCCGACCTCGCGCAGGGCCGCCAGCACCGTGCGGCCAATCAGGCGGAAGGGCCGGGCGAGGGGGTTCTCGCTCGTCGCGGCAGGCGCTGTGGCGTCTGTCATGCAGCCCCCGAATAGCGGCGGTCGAAGCGCGAGCCCAGCCGCGTGAGGATCTCGTAATCGATCGTGTTCATGGCGGCGGCGACCTCCGAAATCGGCATGTCGGGTCCCAGGAACTGGATTTCATCCCCCGGCGCAACTTTTAGTCTGGTCACGTCGATCACGATCAGGTCCATCGATACGCGGCCCACGATGGGGCGTTTTTCCCCGCGGATGACGCCCATGCCCCGGTTCGACGCGGCGCGCAAGAAACCATCGGCGTAGCCAAGACCCACGGTGGCGAGTTGGGCTTCTGCCGGCGCCGTCCAGGTCGCGCCATAGCCCACCGTTTCACCGGAGCGCACGGTTTTTACCTGGATGACAGGAGATGTCAGCGTGACGACCGTTTTGACTGTCTCGCCCTCAGGCGCGTCAGGCCCGCCGCCATAAAGGCCGATGCCGGGGCGGATTTCGTCCATGGTGTATCGGCCTGCCTGATACGCGCCGCCAGTGGCCGAGAGGCTGCGGCGGGCTTCGGGCCAAAGCGGACGGGCGGACTCGAATGCTTCCAGCTGTTGCGCGTTCATCGGATGGCCGAACTCGTCTCCGCAGGCGAGGTGGCTCAGCAGGCGGCGTGGGCGTGGGAATTTCTCGGCGGCTTCGGCCCACTGGCTACGGGGAACGCCGAGGCGGTTCATGCCGGTATCTAGGTGAAGCGAGGCACGGCGCTGCGCGAGCGGGCCGGCGAGCCAAAGGTCGATCTGGGCAATCGAATTGAGCACGGGCTCGAGTTGGTGCGCTTCGAAGATCGGGAGCGTGTCCTGGGTCGGGCCGTGGAAGACAACGATCTCGGGGGCAGGCCCGAGCGTATCGCGCAGGCGCGCGCCCTCCTCCGGCCAGGCGACATAGAAGCGGGTGCAGCCGGCGTCAGCGAGAGCGGGGCCGACGCGGGCGGCGCCGAGGCCATAGGCGTCGGCCTTGACCACGGCAGCGGCGTGCGCGCGCGGGTTGCGTGCGGCGAACATGCGCCAGTTGGCGACGATGGCATCGAGGTTGATGTCGAGACGCGCGGGCATGACGCGTGGGTTAAGGGGTTTTCGGGCTCAGGGAAAGGGCGGCGAACCCGGCCTAATCACGGTTGTCCGTAACCGAATACTTCCGATCCAGGTTGGTGAAGCGCACGCGGGCGGGCTGGAAGCCGACTTCGACGCGGCCGATGGCGCCGTGGCGCTGCTTGGCGATGATGATCTCGGCGACGTTGTACTTGGCGGTCGCCTTGGCCTGCCATTCGGCGTGGGCAGGACTGCCCGCGTCTGGCTCAAGGCGTTCGAGATAGTAGGACTCGCGATAGATGAACATCACCACGTCCGAGTCCTGCTCGATCGAGCCGGATTCCCGCAGGTCCGACAGCTGCGGGCGCTTGTCTTCGCGGTTCTCGACCTGGCGGGAGAGCTGGGAGAGCGCGATGATCGGGATCTGCAGTTCCTTGGCGAGAGCTTTGAGCGACTTGGTGATCTCCGTCACTTCCTGCACCCGGTTTTCGCTCTTCTTCCCACCGGAGGACGTGATGAGTTGGAGGTAGTCCACCATCAGCAGGTCGAGGCCGACCGTGCGCTGCAGACGGCGGGCGCGGGCGGCGATCTGCGAGATCGAGATGGCGCCCATGTCGTCGATGTAGAGCGGCAGGCCTTCCATCTGGATGGCGGCTTCGCGAATGCTCTCATAGTCGGACGGCGTCAGGTCGCCGCCGCGGATCTTGTCAGAGGGCACGTTGGCGATATCGGCCAGCACGCGATTGGCCAGCTGGTCTGACGACATCTCGAGCGAGAAGAAGCCAACCACGGCGCCGTCGTCCGTCTTCATCACGCCATTTGGCCCCATGGAGCGCTTGCAGTTCTTGGCGGCGTGGTAGGCGATGTTCACCGCGAGGGCGGTCTTTCCCATCGAGGGGCGCGCGGCGAGGATCACGAGGTCGGATTTGTGCAGGCCGCCAAGCAGGTTATCGAGATCAGTGAGGCCGGTCGCCACGCCGGCGATCTTGCCGTCGCGCTTGTAGGCGAGCGTAGCGGTGCGGATGGACTGGGCGAGGGCGGATGAGAAAGTCTGGAAACCCTGGTTGCCGGCGCCGCGCTCGGCCAGCGCGAACAGGCTTTTTTCGGCGGCCTGGATCTGGTTGTCGCCGGGATCGTCGAGATCAGGCTTGGTCGCGCGCTGCACGATCTCGGAGCCGATGCCGATCAACTCCCGGCGCAGGGCCAAGTCGTGGATGAGGCGGGCATAGTCGACGATCTCGGGGCCGAACGCCGCGCTGTCGAGCAGGTCGGCGAGATAGCGCGCGCCTCCGATCTCCTGCAGCTGGCCATCACGATCGAAATGCTCGCGCAGGGTGACACCGTCCGCGACCTTGCCCGCTGCGATCAGCGTGTCGAGCACCTGGAAGATCGCGCCGTTGGCGGGCGCGTAGAAATCGCGGCCTTTGAGAAAGTCCGCCACGCGTTGCAGCGCGTTGTTGTCGAACAGCACGGCGCCGAGCACGGCCATCTCGGCCGCGAGGTTGTGCGGCGGCGGGTTCTGCTGTGCGTTGTCGTGGTCTTTCGCCATCGATCTTCTCTAGACTCATCGCGGATGTGAATCGCGGCTTGATTCTAGATTATCCACGACTCCCTTGTCGCTGTGCATGGTCAGCCGGTTTGAGTGGGTATTCCGAAGAACACGATCACGATTTGGCGGCTGTCCGACTTGTAACCGCAGCCGGTTGTGTCCAGCGATTTTCACCGCTCCGGACAAACAAAAAGGGGAGCCTTTCGGACTCCCCTTTCCGCGAGTGATGTCGAGATCGATCAGGCGTCTGCCGGACCGCGCTCCTGCGAGGCTGCCGCTGCGGCGTCGGAGAATTCCTTCGCCTGCGCGTCGGCTTCCGCCTTGTCGGCGGCCTGGCCCGCGGCAATGACGTTCTCGCCCTTCGCCTGACGCTCGGCCTCGTCGGGCGAACGTGCGACGTTGATGGAGATCTTCAGAGCCACTTCCGGGTGAAGCCGGATCGTCACCTCGTGCACGCCGATGGTCTTGATCGGCTGGTTGAGGGAGACGTGCTTGCGCTCGATCTTGTGGCCTGCAGCGTTGGCCGCATCCGCGATGTCCCGAGCAGCAACCGAGCCGTAGAGCTGGCCGGTTTCACCGGCCTGACGGATCAGCACGTAGGTCGAGCCGTCGATCGTTTGGCCTTCGGTTTGGGCGGCCTCGCGTGCTTTTTCGTTACGGGCTTCGATGGCCACGCGCTCACGCTCGAACCGGGCCTTGTTGGCGTCGGTAGCAAGCAGAGCCTTGTGCTGCGGCAGAAGGAAGTTACGGGCGAACCCGTTCTTGACCTTCACCACATCGCCGATGGCGCCGAGCTTGTCGACACGTTCGAGGAGGATGACTTCCATGGGATGTTTCCTCCTACGACACGATGTACGGCAGCAGCGACAGGTGCCGCGCGCGCTTGATGGCCTGGCCGAGCAGGCGCTGCTTCTTCGCCGACACCGCGGTGATCCGGGCAGGAACGATCTTGCCCTTCTCCGAGATGTAGCGCTGCAGCATCTTCACGTCCTTGTAGTCGATCGGCGGCGCGTTGGCGCCGGAGAACGGGCAAACCTTGCGCCGGCGGCCGAACGGGCGGCGCGAGGGCAGGTTGGCGATGTTGATTTTCTGTTGTGCCATGTTCGCATGCTCCTCTTACGGCCGATCGCGGGGCGGACGGGGCGGACGATCGCCACGGTCTTCGCGTGGCGGACGATCACCAAAGTCACGGCGGGGACGGTCGCCGCGGTCGCCGAAGCCACCGCCGCCAAAGTCGTCGTCACGGCGCTTGCGGTCGTCGCGGTCCTTGCGGGCGATCACGGGCGAGGGCTCTTCCGAGAGCGTGTCCACCTTCACGGTGAGGAAGCGCAGAACGTCCTCGTTGATGCGGTGACGGCGCTCGATCTCGGCGATCATGTTGCCGGGGCCGTCGAGGTTGAGCAGCGAATAGTGCGCTTTCCGTGATTTCTTGATCGGGTAGGCGAGGTTGCGCAGGCCCCAGTATTCGGACTTGCTGACCTTGCCCTTGAGGTCGGTTACGATCTTGGTGATGTCTTCCACCAGAGCGTCGACTTGTTGTGGGGAAATATCGGGTCGCGTGACGACCACGTGTTCGTAGAGTGCCATTTTTCATCCCTTCGACGAGGGGCGGCGCAAGCGGTCCGAAGGGCGGACAGCCAACGATGGATCCCGCGCGCCCCGAATTGGGCCGTAGGACCGCCTCTCTTTGGAAGCGGGCTCAATACAGGAAAACCGGGGTTAATCAACCCCGTGGCGGTTTTAACATTAGAAACTGCGCAGGACGCAGAACTAACGCAGGATTGTAGCGTTTCGACTGGATGCCGACTTCTTCCGAATGCCTTCTCCAGGCCGAAAACTACGCCATCGCGGCCTCCATGGCTGACGAGGCCAGCCGGGGCGCGCTCCTGGAACAGTCCGCCCTGTGGCGCCGGCGCGCGTTCGAGCTGCAGATGTTGCGCTTCGAGCACCTGCGGGAGGTCGATCCGGACGCCCCCGATCATGGCGACCTTGCCGACTAGGCGCCTTTCCGCCTGAGACCCTTAACGCGGCGCCTTGCGTACCTCCCGCACCCGGCCGCCGAGCAGGATGTTGGTCAGAGCGTAGTTGCCTTCATGGCAGGCGTATTCGAACAGCGAATGGTCCGAGCGGATCCAGGTCGTCTCCACGGTCCATGGACGGGAGTAGAGCGTGGTGTCGGTCACCGTGAACCGGTAGAAGATTTCGTCAGCCGACACAGGGGTAAAGGTCTCGACGACGCTTGAGGCCGGCGAGAAACCGACCAGCGTGCCGGGCTGGGTGAAGCGCATGTCCGGTGTGAAGTTGCGGCTTTCGACCACCAGCGCGTCGCCTTCCCAGCGGCTGAGGACGTCCGGCGATGCCTGCCTGACCGCTCCCGGGGCGAGCCGCCGGACGTGGCCGAGCGCCTCCGGCATCATCACCACGGCGCCGGGCGGCTGGACGATCTGGACATAATTGTTGGTGGGGATCGGGATCATCGGAAAGCTCTCGGTGGCGATGCAGCGCTCGTTGGGCGCGCGCTGCTCGGGATCGGTGACGATGGCGTCCATCAAAGCTGGGGTGAGCGGCGGCGGTTGCCGGCCGGGAAGCCAGGGGATCTGTCCGTCCGCAGGCTCGACAATCAGCGAAGTCCGGTATTCCCCGTGGACCCGGACCAGCGTCGTCAGGTCCGTGTCGGATTCCGGGTTGCCGTTGCCGGGGAGGGCGCGGAAGACCTCCAGCTGGCGCTCGATGAATGGGCCGACACCTGCCGGAGGCAGGCTGACCGGAGCGCCGGGCGGCCGGGTGAGCAGGGTCCGCCAGCGGAACTCCCACACGCCCTGAAGGTCCGGATGTCCCTCCGCGGTGCGGGGCAGGCTCGCGGGCGCGGCTGGCGTCTGAGCGATGGCGGACTCGAAGAGGACTGGCAGAAGCAGCACTCTCATCGTCCAGCGAAAAACAAACCTCAGATGTCCCACGGCGCATCTCCCTGCCTCGGTTGTGAGCGAGAGAGTGATTGGAACGGCGGGCCCGCCAGAGTATCATTCGGTAATCGAGCGGTATGTACGTCCTGAATTCAGGGGGTTAGCTCCGGGAGAGTATGGGTGGGGGCGGCGGGCGGACAGACCGGGCAACAGCCCGCCGAGGCCGAAATCCGCGCGCAGCTTGCTCGGATTCTCGAAAGCACGACCTTTCGTTCCGTAAAGCGCCTGCGCAATCTGCTGAGCTTTCTTGTCGGGGCGACTCTGGCCGGGCGCGCCAGGGAGCTGAAGGAGTACACGCTCGCGACCGAGGCGCTGGGCCGGGGCGCCAGTTTCGATCCCCGGATCGATCCGATCGCCCGCGTGGAAGCCTCGCGGCTCCGGGGGCGGCTGGAGCACTATTACGCCACCGAGGGATTGGCTGATCCCGTGGTGCTGTCGCTGCCCAAGGGCGGGTATGCGCCACTGGCCACGTTTGCGCAGCCGAAAGCCGGCGTTGCCGCGCCGGCGAGCGCCCGGCCCGGCTGGGCCTGGCTTGTGGCCGGTGCAACCCTTCTGCTGGTGATGGGCGGCGGGTTCGGGTGGCTGGCTCGCGGTCGGCCGGTGGCCGCTGAAACGCCGCAGGTTCGCGTGGACATGGCGCTCGGCGCTCCAGGCGTGCTGGCGCACCAGGCGGGAAGCGCGGTGGTGATCTCGCCGGATGGCGGGACAGTCGTGATGATCCTGCTGCAGCCCGACGGCGCGCCGCGGCTGTTTGCTCGGAAGCTGTCTTCGCTGGACGCGGTGGAACTGCCCGGCACCGCCGGCGCCGATGCCCCCTTCTTCTCTCCGGACGGCAAGTGGGTGGGCTTCTATGCCGGCGCGAAACTGAAGAAGACCTCGGTCGACGGCAGCGGATCTCCCGTCGTGATTGCCGATGCGCCGGACTTCCTCGGCGCCGCCTGGATGGACAATGGCGACATCGTGCTGGCGCCCAACCGCCGCAACGCATTTCAGCGCATCCCGGCGTCCGGCGGCAAAGCGGAACTGCTGGCGGACTATGGCGGCGCCGGCGTTACGCTGTCGACGCCGCGCTGGGAGGAGGCGCTGCCGGACGGCAAGGGCATCCTGTTCAGCAGCGGCGGCTGGGGCCCCGACACGTTTGCCATCGAATTCGTGCGTGCTGACGGATCGGGGCGGAAGGTCGTCCTGAAAGAGGGCGTCTATCCGCGTTACGCCAAAAGCGGGCACCTTCTTTATGTCGACCGCGGCGCGCTGTTCGCGGTGAAATTCGACATCGACCGCGCCGAGACGATTGGCGAGCCGTGGCCGGTCCTGAGTGACGTGGCCCACAGCGAAGGCTTCGGTTTCGCCGACTACGACATTGCGGACAACGGAACGCTGGTCTACTGGCGCCAGCCCGGCGCAGGCGCCTCGGTCATCCACCAGATCACGGCGGACGGGTCCACGCCGCTGGTCGTCGAGCCAGGCCGTTACCTGTTTCCCCGCGTCTCTCCGGACGGACGCAAGTTGGCTTACGCGTCCGGCGACGGCGGCGACATGGATCTGTGGATCTACGACATGGCGGCGCGCTCGAAGGTGCGCGTACAGGGCGCCGCGCGCACGCAGAGCTTTCCGCTGTGGACGCCGGACGGGCGCTTCCTCCTCAGCATGGACGATGCGTGGCCCGGCATCCTCGCGATCAACGGCGATGGAACAGGCAAGGCGCAGCGCCTGCTGCCGGGCGTGAACATTCCTTTCTCGACGACGCCGGACGGCTCGCGCGTCGCCTATTACAAGATGGGGGTGGACACGGTCTTCGACCTCTGGACGGCGCCGCTCTCTCGCGACGCCAAGGGCGGGCTTGCTGCGGGCGAACCTGAGCTGTTCCGGCAGACGCCCTTTGTCGAGACCTACCCGGCCTTCTCGCCGAACGGAAAATGGATCGCCTACGCCTCGAACGAGTCGGGCTGGTTCGAGGTCTATGTGCGCGCCTTCCCGGATACGGGCAGTGGCGTGAAGGTGTCGTCCAATGGCGGGCGTGTGGCGGCCTGGACGCCGACGCACATCTACTACTCCACCAGCGACCAGCGGATCATGTCGGCGGCCTGGCGGGTGGAGGGTGGCCGTTTCCAGGTCGATCCGCCCAAACAGTGGACGCAGGTGCGCCTCGCCGATACCGGCGTCCTGTCCAACTACTCGATGTCGCCGGACGGGAAGGTGGCGGTAGGTCTGGTGTGGCCGGGCCCTCAGATCGAGCGCGGGAACAGGCTGACGGTGGTGCAGGACGTGTTCGCGGAACTCAGGCGGGGGCCGCGTTGATCCAGGCCCTACTTACGCTGGGGCGCCGCTGAACTATCTTGCGCCTCAGGGCGCGGCTACCTAGGACAGCGCCTTTCGTTACGTGATTCACGAGGCAGTCCCCCATGTCCCGCATCGCCTTCATCTTTCCCGGCCAGGGCAGCCAAGCCATCGGCATGGGCAAGGAACTGGCGGATGCCTTCCCGGCGGCGAAGGCGGCGTTTGACGAGGTGGACGAGGCGCTCGGCGAGAAGCTGTCCCAGCTCATCTGGTCGGGCACGATCGAGGAACTCACCCTTACCGCCAATGCACAGCCGGCGCTGATGGCCGTGAGCCTGGCGGCGGCAAGAGCGCTTGAGGCGGGGTTCGGGATCAAGATTTCGAGGGCGGCGTTCGTGGCGGGGCATTCACTCGGCGAGTATTCCGCGCTGGCGGCTGCGGGCGCGCTGTCGGTGGCGGACGCGGCGAAGCTGCTGCGCAAGCGCGGGCAGGCGATGCAGGCGGCGGCGCCTGCGGGGACAGGAGCGATGGCGGCGCTGATCGGCAAGGTTGATGTCGACATTGCCGAAGTGATTGCGCTGGAAGGTTCGGCCGCGGGTACGGTCGTTGTCGCCAACGACAACAATGCGGGCAATGTCGTGATCTCCGGCACGAAGGCTGGCGTGGAGGCGGCCATCGCTGCGGCAAAGGCCAAGGGCGTGAAGGCCATACCGCTGCCGGTGTCTGCGCCGTTCCACTCGCCATTGATGGCGCCGGCCGCGGTTCAGATGGAACAGGCGCTTGCCGGAGCGAAAATCCTGAAGCCCGTCGTACCGGTCGTCGCCAACGTGAC
>DASYKO010000382.1:0-17762 GCA_035995285.1 Hyphomonadaceae bacterium
TGCTCGAGGGGCGCCTTGAATGCCGTCATCGCGACGAAGTGCATCGACCAGATGCCGCCGCCGAGCGTGAGGCCGCTCATGCCAAGCCAGAGGAGGCGTCCCCTGCCGGTTGTCGCGCGCAGGCGCTCGGCCATGTCCAGCGCGCAGTAGGACGCAAACAGCGCGATGACGAAGGACAGGGTCACAAGCCCCATGTCATGCCCGTGGGGCACGCCTGGCGACGTCGAATCGAAGCAGAGGCCGAAGATACGCATCGAACGTATGCTGGAAGCGCCTGGTTAAGGAATTTGCGCGTTTCCTAAAGGGCTTCGGGCGCCGGCTTCGTTCCGGGCCTGACACGGTGTCGCATTCCCCTCGGTTCGCTCGCCATTCCTGCAAGCGGGCCAGGTCGGAGTTCTTCTCAGGGCTGACGCCAGAAATGATTTCGCTTTTCCGGTTACGGGCAGCCTTCCCAGCGCCTATCTACCCGCGATGCCGACGAATGCAGAAACTCGCACCGGTCTTTTGGCCGCCATTGGCGCTTACGTGCTCTGGGGCTTCCTGCCGCTTTACTTCAAGCTGCTGGGAGACGCCTCCCCGACCGTGATCCTGGCGCACCGGATCGTCTGGTCGGTGCCGACTGCGCTGATCCTGATCGCCGCCGCCGGCAAGATGAGCGACCTTGCCGCCCTGCGGCGCAACCGGGGCATGCTGCTCGGCCTGCTCGCTTCCAGTCTCGCCATCGCCTGCAACTGGACGATCTATATCTGGGCCGTGACGCACAACCGGGTGCTCGAAGGCTCGCTCGGCTATTTCATCAATCCGCTGGTGACGTTCATGTTCGCCGCGATGTTCTTCGGCGAGCGCTTCCGGCCGATCCAGCTGGTAGCGTTGGGCATTGCGACTCTCGGCGTCGTCAACCAGGCAGTCGTCGTGGGCCAGTTCCCATGGATCTCGCTCTCGCTCGCCGTGTCCTTCGCCATCTATGGCGCGATCCGCAAGACGATCGCCGTCGACAGCCGCGTGGGCTTTGCGATGGAGGCGATCTGGCTGGCGCCTGTCGCCGCGATCTACCTCTTCTTCATCCCCCACACACCCAGCGTCTGGGGTGATGGCAGCACGGGCGCGATCCTGCTCTTCCTGCTCGCTGGCCCGTTCACGGCCGCGCCGCTGATCCTCTTCGCCCTGGGCGCGCGCAGGCTCAAGCTCTCGACCATCGGCGTGCTTCAGTACATCGGGCCGACGCTGCAATTCGTGATCGCCCTGGCGCTGGGCGAGCATTTTACCGCGGGCCATGCCGTCACCTTCGGCCTGATCTGGCTGGGCGTGATCATCTTCACGCTTTCCGCCCGCCCCGCAGACCTCAAGGCCACGGCCCCGCCCGCCGCAGCGGTAGCCCCAACGGCAGACTAGCGTCCGCAGTTAATTTCCTTGGTGAACAAAATAAAAACCCCGCCGTTGCAGTGCAGCGGCGGGGCGATGAGTTTTGCCATGCGAAAACGCGAGGGGCGATTTCGAGACTCACCTCGCAAGACAGGCGCCACACGCAACACCACAAATCTTAACCCACGAAACCGAGCAAAAGCGTAGAAACAGGTGTTCCGCTCTAGGGGGTTTTTAAGATTTGCGGATCATATTTAGTCCAGCAAAGACACAGCTGGATTTTTCGCAGACGCACAAAATCCGGCTTCATCGCTTCACGCACAGGAAACCCTGCGTGTGATCTACACGCGGCGCTCGGGACGCCGTCGGGGACAAGTAGATTTCAAAGGGTTTGAGACCGCTATGAGCGCTATGAACGATCCTACGCAGTCGCCTGAATGGGAACAGGCGCGCGCCGAATGGTGGGAGAGCACCCGCGCGCAACTCGCCGACCTGCAGGCGCAGGTGAACGCGGCCCAGCCGGGCTCGCTGAAGCTCGAAACCATCTACGCTCCGATGCACGACATGGCGGGCCTCGCCGGCGTGCTCGGCTATCCTCTGCTCGGCAAGATCGCGCGCGGTCTGATCGAAACGCTGCGCAAGGGCGCCAATCCGCTCGATGACAGGATGCTGATGGTGGGCAAGGCGCACCTTGCGGCCCTCGTTGCGCTCCACGCCAAAGACGTGCGCGGCGAAGGTGGCCCGGCCGGCGTCGCCGTGCTCGCCAAGCTCGCCACTGTGGCGTCTATCTAAGCTAACAGACAGAACACTTGCTCGCCGCCTGAAACCGCCCCACATCCGGATCTCTCCGGAAACAGCGGGTTCAGGCGGGAGCGATGTCCCCCATCTACTTTGCGATCGGCGACATACACGGCGAGGCGGACAAGCTCCGCGCTCTGCACGCCGCTATCCTCGACCGCATCGCCTTCGAGAAATCGCCCGCCGTCATCGTGCATCTGGGGGACTATGTTGACCGCGGTGTGGACAGCAAGGGCGTGATCGAGCAGATCCTCGCGCTGGAGGCCATGTTCGAGGGCTCGACGAAGATCCGCGTTGTCTCCCTCCTCGGCAATCATGAGGACATGATGCTCGACGCGCTCGTTTCCGAAGACAGCGCACGCTGGACGGACGGCCACGGCTTCGCCACAGTGGTGAGCTATTTTGGTTCGCCCGATCGGACTGGAAAAGACTGGCGCAATTCAGTTCCGAAGGAGCACATCGCCTGGATGCGCGCGCTGCCGACGATGTGGCGCGAGGGGCCCTACGTCTTCGTCCACGCCGGCATCGATCCCCCAACGTTCCCGGAAGACGACGAGGGCGTACACATCTGGACGCGCTCCATCCACTTCACCGAGACGGAGCGCTGGCCCAAGCGCAAGGAACTCGAAGGCATCACGGTCATCCACGGCCACATGGCGCGCGATGAGCCCGAGATCGTGCCCCAGCGCATCAATGTCGACACCAGCGCCTGCTATGGCGGCCCGCTCACGGCCGTGGTTCTGAAGGAAGGCGCGGAGCCGAGCTTCCTGATGGCAAGGTAGGTCCTTTCCCCGCTTGACCCACGCAGCCAACATGCGCAGAAATTCTATGCGCTTCACCTATGGGGGGATGAATGGGCTTCCGGTATTCGCTTCGGCATTTTCTCGCAGCAGTCCTCGGACTGTCGGCATTTGCCTCGTTCGACGCGAGCGCACAGCAAAAGAGTGCTGTCGTCTTTCAGGCGGTGGATGCCATCAAGGCGCGGGACCTTGCGGCCCTTGGCCGGCATGGCGAGTTTCGAACGAAGTCAGGACCGTCGCTCATGTATTGGGAAACCGATTCCGGGAGCGGCCGCGAAAAAAAGGACGGCAAAGTCTTCATAGGCATTGTGATCGGAAAACTGAATTCGGGCGCTGCCGAGGCCCCCGTCATGGCGAAGGTCTGGGCCACGGAAGGAACAATGGCGCTCGACAGGCTCTCGTCGTCGCTTTCCCGGTCGGGCGATGCTGCGACACTGATTTTCGGGACGTCTGCGGACTACAAGACATGCACCGATGCCGCTGCAAGCGTCACCGCAAACTGCGTGGCAAGCCTGCCCTATGTGAAGATCAGCAGCTCCGGAGAACTTTCCTCAAGCAGCGGAAAACTCGGAACCGTGGCGCACTGACCTTTTCAGGGATGTCGCGACAGGCCCTGATCACCGACCCTGTTCACAGGCACCCATACAGCGCATCGACGATCCGCGTGCGGCGGTCGTCTGCAATCAGGTGTGTGCCCTGCCGGTTCATCACATAGGCGCCCGAGAGGCCCTTGTCCGGATCGCCGAACGCGCCCGAGCCGCCCCATCCCGAATGCCAGAGCGTGTTGGGGTTGGGCCCATAAAGCCCATCCGCATTGCGCATGATCCCCGCCGCCAGCGAGGCATGCCCCGGCAGGATGCGATCCTTGCCGGAAACGCGCTCGCGCGTCAGCTCCTCCCACGTCGTCGGCGCAATCACGCGCATCTCGCCGATCCGGCCCTTCTGCGCATAAGCCGAATAGAGCCGCGCCACACCGTTGGCCGTCCCATGGCCATTCGCCGATGGTATCTCCACACGCCGCCATTCCGTCGCGCCGCGGTTTGCGGCGGCCCACGGCGTGAGGAAGGCTGCCCGCAACGCTTCATTTTTCTCGCCAAACTCCGTCGGCGCCTTCGGCTTGAGCACTTGCGCCACACGGCCGTGTTCGCTTTCCGGCAGGCCGATCCAGAAATCGATGCCGAGCGGCTCGCACACATGCTCGCGCAGGATCGTCCCCAGCGACCGCCGCGACAAGCGCCGCACCAGCTCTCCTGCGATGTAGCCCCATGTCAGCGGATGATAGCCCGACCCCTCGCCCCTACCCCACATCGGCTTCATCCCGGCGAGCAGCTCCGCAATCTTCGGCGGATCGGTCCACAGCGCTGCATCGATAGGATCAGGAAAGCCCGGCAGCCCGGCCTGGTGCGACATCGCCTCGGCCACCGTGATCGCACCTTTGCCCTCGGCGGCGAACTCGGGCCAGTAATTGGCCACCGGCGAATCGTATTCCAGCTGCCCGCGCTCTACGAGCATGGCGATCACCAGCGCCGCCACCGGCTTGGTCGTCGAATAGACCGGGCACAGCGTGCGTTCATTCCAAACAAGGGTCTGCGCACGATCGGCAAACCCGCCGCGCAGGTCCACGACAAGCTCATCGCCCAGATACGCCGCAAAGCCCGCGCCGAGTTCGAGGCCCTCCTCGAAATTCGCCCGAAACGCCTCGCGCACCGGCTCGAAGCCCGCCGCAACAAACCCGGATACATTGCTCATGCGCCCGACTTACAACTGCCTACGTCAGAGGCAACCCCACATCACAGGCAGGCATAAACCGCATCGATCAGTCGCGCGCGGCGATCATCGGCAAACAGATGCGTACCCTTGCGGTTCATCAGATAGCATGCCGAGAACCCGGCCTCCGGATCGGCCCACGCCGCCGAACCTCCCCAGCCCGTATGCCCCACCGTCTCCGGCCCCGGCCCGAACAGCGATTCCTGCGTGTTCCTTTGCAGTCCCGCCGCAAATCCGATCCGCCCCGGCTGCACGCGGTCCTTGCCCACGACCCGCTCGCGCACCAGCTGTCGCCACGTGTCCTCCGAGATCAGCCGCCGCTCCCCGATCCGCCCCTTCAGCGCATAGGCCGACATGATCCGCGCCGTCGCCTTCGCCGAGCCGATGCCATTGGCTGACGGTATCTCGTGCGTCTTCCACGCCTCGCCATCGCGCTCCGGCGCCGACCACGGATTAAGGAAAGCCGCCTGCAGCACCGCATTGCGCTCGCCAAACTGCGGGGGATCGAGCGGCTTCAGCTGCTCCGCGATCCGGTCGAACTCACTCACGGAAGTGCCGATGCGATAATCCAGCCCCAACGGCCCGCACACCTCCTCGCGCAGGATCGTGCCGATCGTCCGCCCATCCACCCGCCGCGCCAGCTCCGCCGCGACATACCCAGGGATCAGCGGATGATACCCCGTGCCCTCGCCCGGCCAGAACATCGGCTTCATCCGCGCGATGGCTTCGGCCAGTCCGATGGGATCAAACCACAACGCCTTGTCGATCGGCTCGACGAATCCGGGAATGCCGCACTGGTGCGAGAGCACCTGCGCCAGCGTGAAGTCGCCCTTCCCCTCCGCCGCAAACTCCGGCCACCACGTGGCGACCGGCTGGTCGTAAGCAAGCTTGCCCCGGTCCACGAGCATGGCGACTACCAGCGCCATCATCGCCTTGGTCGTCGAATACATCGCCGAGATCGTCTGCGTTTCCCAAGGCAGCGTCTTGCGCTTGTCCCTCCAGCCGCCCGCCAGATCGACAACGCACTCATCGCCGAGGAACACGGCGAACGCCGCGCCATGCTCCAGCCCGTCATCGAAATTCTGCTCGAATGCGCTCGCGACTCGCTCGAAGCCCGGCGCTACCTGTCCCATCACACCCATGAAGCCAGCTTCCGCTGAAGCGCCATTGCAGGTCAATCGGGGTTGGCCTCATGTGGGCCATGGCCACCCTGATCTACAAGTTCGAAATCCCCGACGTCACGCGCCCGATCCCGGAAGCGGCTCGCCGCGCCGCAGGCCCATCCGCCCACCTGAAGCCTTTCTATCCAACGGTGCTCGACCCATCCGCCGTCATCGGCCGCCGCATCGATGACGTCACCGCCAGCGCCGGAACCTACGGCATGGGCGGCCCCGGCTTCTTCGCGCTTCTCCTCGGACAGGAATGGCTGGTCGTCGCCCTCTGGGGCGCCGCCTCATGGATGACCTGCGAAGGCCGCTTCATCGAGGATCTGCACCACGATACGGCCGGCCGCCCCGAACCATGGATAGCCACGGGCATCGACGCCTTCCAGGATCACATCGCCGGGCGCACCATCGAGAGCATCGACATCGCCCCCTTGTCCCTGCGCATCGGCATCGAAGGCGGCGCCGATCTCACCATCGCCGCCGACCCCATCACGCGGCCAATCTTCGCCGGCAATCTCCAGCCCCGCGCCTTCACCCCCGACAGCGACCTCCGCCGCGCGGTCTTTCTCTCGCCGACAACCGAGCTGTGGGTCTAGAGCACCCGCACCGGCGCATTGTGCCTCTGCGCCAACAAATCGCTGCACGCCGCCACACACAATTCCGGCCCGCGCCACTCGACGGTCTTGGCGATCACCGCATGCGTCGCGCCGACCGCATCCGCCAGTGCGCCCTCCACGCCGAAACCCGACACCAGTCCGCCGGCAAAGCGCAGCGTGAGCATGTCGCCCGTCCCATTGGGTATCTTCCCCGGCACAAGCGGCGTCTCTGCCAGAAGCGCTCCGCCATCGACATGCAGCACGCCTATCCCCGCCGGCGCCGGCACAGACGAAATCAGCCATCGCCCGCCCGTCTCTCTTGCGGCACGCGCGACGTCTTCAGCCGACCTCAGCTGCGCAACATCCACGCCCGCCAACCGCGCAAACTCCCACAGGTTCGGCGCGACGATGTCCGCCATCGGAACCAGATCGCGCGCCAGCGCCTCGGCCACCGGCGCCTTGATATAGAGCCCCGGCCCGGCATCCCCCATCACCGGATCGACGATCACGATCGGCTTGTCCGGCGCATGCTCATGCGCCTTGCCGCGCGGCGCCGCCCGGATGCGCGCGATCGCATCGACCGCCACCGCCACCTGTTCCGGCGCCGAGAAATGTCCCGTCACCACCGCATCCACCATCCCGTACAGCCCGTTCGCCTCTATCCCCTCCACCATCCCCGCCATCACCCCCGCCTCCACCGCCATGCCGCCCGGCGACCCCCACCCCGGATGCCGCCCGAACAGGCAGGTGGGCACATGAACGGGATCGACCTTCATCGGCCCCAACACAAACGGAGCAATCCCTCCGCCAACGCGGCTTCCTGCAACATAGGATGAGATTATGAGCACCAGCGGCATTTACGTCTCGCGTCTGACGGCATTTGGCCAGCTTAACCAAGCCTGTGAGGCGCTCCAGCTTGATCTTAATCCCTGCCTCCGTCATCACACCGCATACTGCAATTCTGAGGACGTCCCATGACCGCCATCCGCCCGCGCCGCTCCGTGCTCTACATGCCCGGCGCAAACGAGCGCGCCCTCGAAAAAGCCAAGACCCTTCCGGCGGATTCGCTCATTCTCGACCTCGAGGACGCCGTCGCTCCCGAAGCCAAGGCCGAGGCCCGCGAGCGTGTCTGCAACGTGGTGAAGGCGGGCGGCTATGGCCCACGCGAACTCATCATCCGCGTCAACGGCCAGGACACGGAATGGGGCAAGCCCGACCTGAAAGCAGCGGCCCACGCCAAGCCCGACGCCATCCTCGCCCCCAAGATCTCGACTGGCGATGAAATCCGCTGGCTCGATGAAGCTCTCTCCGAAGCCGGCGCTGCCCGCTCCATGCAGTTGTGGGTGATGATCGAGACGCCGCTCGCCATCCTCAACCTCAAAGAGATCGCGCAGACCGCCAAGACCACGCGCCTCACCGGCTTCGTCATGGGCTCGAACGACCTCCTGAAGGATTTCCGCGCCGATCCGATGCCGGCCCGCGAGAACCTCGCCGCCGCCTACACCCTCGCCATCGCCGCCGCCCGCGCCTTCGACCTGTTCATCTTCGACGGTGTCTACAACGACATCACCAACGTTGCCGGCTTCGAGACTGAAGCGAAGCAAGCGAAAGCCTTCGGCTTCGACGGCAAGACGCTGATCCATCCCAGCCAGGTCGAGCCCTGCAACGCCGTCTTCGCCCCGCCTGCCGACGCGGTGATCCACGCCCGCGACGTCATCGCCGCCTTCGCCGACCCCACCAACGCCGGCAAGGGCGTGCTCAAGGTCAACGGCAAGATGACCGAACTGCTGCATCTGGCCCAGGCGAAACGGATGGTGGCGGTCGCCGAGGCGATTGCGGCAAGAGAGTCCAGCAACGGATAGCGCAGCCGGGGGGGACGGCATGTTCGGCAAGAAAAAGGACAAGCTGCCGAAGGATTTCGAGGCGCAGCTGGGATCGCTCAGCCTCGATGAGTTGAAGGCCCTGTTCGACAAATACGACGTCAACGCCCACGGCGGATATTCGAAGCAGACCGCCATCGCCTACAGCGAATGCCCGGACGACCTCACGCGCTGGCTGGTGGAACAAGGCGCAGATCTTTCCGCTGTCGACACCCACGGCTACACCCCGCTCCATTCACGCGCCCGCCACTGGAAGGGCCGCGCACAAGTCCTCCTGGACCTCGGCGCCGACGTGGACCATGGCGATGGCTCGGTCGGCACGCCGCTCCATGCTGCCGCAGACTCCTTCAAGCCTGCAGCCGCACGCGCACTTATCGCTCACGGCGCCAGGGTCGATGCGCTGAACGATGCAGGCGACACGCCGCTCGAAAGAGCGCTTCAAATCTGCCAGAACATGAACATCGCACACGCGGCAGAGCTGGCGGATATGCTGCTCGCCGCCGGCGCAAAGCGGACGCCGAAGATGCAGGACTATGTCGCGAAGATCGGAACCGAATTCGAATTCCACCGCAGCAATTTCGACCCGGAGACACTGGACGCGGCGGACGCGGGCTTGAAGAAGCTCTACGCCCTCTTCGGGGTCGCCCCTGTCCCGCCCCGCCTCACTTATGATGGCAAGTCGCCGATTGTGGCGCCTGCAGGCAAATGGGAAGACCAGCATCAGGCGCTGTGGGAACTGCTCGTGCCTTCCAGCGGCGCCGCACCCACAGTGCAGGGCGAGGTCATCCGCGCATCGGGCCGCATTCACTTCGAGCTTTACCACAATGGCGGCGTCAACTGGGATCCTCACTACAGGGAGATGGCGCAGGCCTTCCCGGCCTACCTCGCCTCCGGCGTACCGCTAGCGCCGGCCCTACTCGATGAAGTCCGCAAACTCGTCGCCAGCCTGAAACGCGACGGCGAGGCGTCCCGCCTGTGCGAACTCGCCGTCGCCTGGGTCGCGCTTAACCCCAACCCGATTCACCTTCCCAAGCCGGCCTATGACCGGTAGCGCAATACCGCCTGACCAAACGCCGCACCCGATAGCCATCGGCAGCGGCTGAGCCCAGATTTCACACATGGCTTGGGGTCCAATCAGCAGATCAGGCGATCCCGCATGAGCCGCCCGCGCGTCATCGTGGTGGGCGGCGCGGGCGTCTTTGGCTCGCGGCTGGTGCGTGGGCTTCTCGCCGCGACGGATGCCGAAGTTCTCGTCGCTGGCCGCGATAGAGCGAAGGCCAAAGCCACAGCGAAGGAAACCGGCTCTGCCGGCGCCATCGTGCTCGACCGTTTGCGCGCGACGCCTGCGGACATATCCGGCGCCAATCTCGTCATCGACGCTGCCGGGCCGTTCCAGGGCGCGGATCTTTCGTTCGCGTGGGCCGCTATCGCAGCCGGCGCCGACTATCTCGATCTTTCCGACGCCCGCGATTTCGTCGTCGCCTTCCCGAGCCTCGACGCCGAAGCCAAGGCCAAAGGCGTGCGCGCCTTCACGGGCGCAAGCTCAACGCCTGCCCTGAGCCATGCCGCGCTCGATGAGATCACCGCCGGCTGGCGCCGTATCGACCGCCTGCGCGTCGGCATCTCTCCGGCCAACCAGACGCCGCGCGGACGATCCGTGATCGAGGCCGCTCTCAGCTGGGCCGGTGGGCCGTTGCGCGTGTTCGAAGGCGGCCAATGGCGCGAACGCCCCGGCTGGAGCAAGGGGTCATCGCACGTCCTGCCCGGCCTTGGCCGTCGCCGCTTCCGCCTCGCTGAAACACCGGACCACGATCTGCTGGTGCAACGCTATCATCCCACCGACGAAGCGCTGATGACGTTCGGGCAGGAACTGAACCTCATCCATTTCGGCCTCGCGGGCCTTTCGTGGCTGCGCCGTCTCGGCGTCGTGCGAGACCTGCGCTTTCTCGCCTCTCCCCTGCACGCCATGTCTGAAATGCTCCTGCCCTTCGGCACGGACGCCGGCGGCATGTTCGTCGAAGCCTGGGGGCGGGACGCCGACGATCGTCCGACGCGCGCCGAATGGACGCTGGTGATCGGCGACCGCATCGGCCCCTACGTGCCGACCATCCCCGCCCTCGCCATGGCCCGTCGCCTTCTCTCGGGCGAAGCCATCCTGGCAGGCGCTGCGCCGTGCGTCGGCATTCTCCGCCTTTCAGACATGCAGCCGGATTTCGAGCGCCACGGCATGGTGACGCAAGCCACCACCGAAGCGCTGCCCGGCCCATTCGACATGGCGCTGGGCCTCGCCTTCGAGACGCTGCCTGCCGCCGTGAAAACCTCCCACCGCGCCGGCCCCGTCGCGCATTTCAAGGGAACCGCAAAGGTCGACGGCGCCACGGGCCTCGCGCGCCTGCCCGCCGCCATCTTCGGCTTGCCCCACGCGGCAGACGCGGCGCCGGTCCATGTCGAGAAACGAACCACCGCACCCGGCGCCGAGATCTGGAAACGCACCATCGGCGGCGCCCGCTTCCAGAGCGAAATCAGCTACAAGGCGCCGGGCCTCGTCAGCGAACGCTTCGGGCCGTTTACCTTCACCCTCGCACTCACCGCTGGCTCCGACGGCCACATCATGCGCATCACCGGATGGCGCATCGGCCCTCTTCCCCTGCCGGTCTTCCTCGCCCCGAAATCGCTCGCCACGGAATCCCAGACCACCGCAGGACGTTTCGCTTTCGACGTTCCGATCTCTGCGCCGTTGCTGGGGCGGCTTACCCGCTATAGAGGAGAGCTCGATCAGACTCAGGCGGACAGCGCATGACCCTCAAATCCGATCCCGGCAATTTCTTCGAGGACTTCACCGTCGGTGACGAACTGATCCACGCCACGCCGCGCACGGTCACCGAAGCGGACGCCGCCATCTACACCAGCCTCACCGGCTCGCGTTACGCCCTCTACTCGGCAGACACCTTCGCGCAGGATTGCGGCCTCGAAGGCGCGCCGATCGATCCGCTGCTCGCCTTCCATGTCGTGTTCGGAAAGACGGTTCCCGACATTTCCCTGAACGCCGTTGCGAACCTTGGCTACGCCGACGGCCGCTTCCTCAAGGCCGTCTATCCCGGCGACACGCTGCGCTCGGTTTCGGAAGTCATCGGCGTGAAAGAGAACTCCAACGGCAAGACCGGCGTGGTCTGGGTGCGCACCACAGGCTTCAACCAGGAGAATGAGGAAGTCCTCACCTATGTGCGCTGGGTGATGGTCAACAAGAAAGACACGGCCAAGCCGGCGCCCGTGGCCGTCGTGCCCGAACTCCCACCCTCCGTCCGCCCGCAGGGCCTGCCCAAGCCCGACTTCTCGGCATCAGGCTACAATTTCGATCTGGCCGGATCGCCCTTCGGTTACGAGGACTACGAGATCGGCGAACAAATCAACCACGTCGATGCCTTCACGGTGGAAGAAGCCGAGCACCAGATCGCGACGCGGCTCTATCAGAACACCGCCAAGGTCCACTTCAACCAGCATGCGCAAGGCCAGACCCCGCGCGGCAAGCGCCTCATCTATGGCGGCGTCGCGATCTCGCTGGCCCGCTCGATCGCCTTCAACGGCCTCGCCAACGCAGCGCAGATCATTGCGATCAACGCGGGCAGCCACGTGAACCCGCTGGGCTCTGGCGACACCGTCTATGCGTGGTCCGAAGTGCTCGACAAAGCCGAACTCGGCGATGGCATGGGCGCGCTGCGCCTGCGTCTGGTGGCCACCAAGAACCGCCCGTGCGGGGATTTCCCCTACAAGGACCCGGAAGGCAAATATCTGCCCGACGTGATTCTCGATTTCGACTACTGGGCGGCTATCCCGAACCGCGAATAGCTCTCCTATATAGCTTCGATGAACATGTTTCTCGCATGAGCGCCCCGGCTTTCACCCAGGCCGCAGCCGCCATCGCGATCATCCTGTCGGTGATCGTGCGCTGGATTCGCTCCGGCGCGAGCTGGCAGGCGATCGATGAAGGCCGCGCCACGGCGGACATCCTGCGCGACATCACCGGCATTCTCGATTTCGAAAAGCTGCAGGATGCGTTCGGGCCCCCGCGCCTGGAAGACGGCGTCTTCCCCGTCACGCACTTTGAGGTGAAGGCCCAGCGCACCAGCCTTGGCTATCTCATGGGCGACAAATGGCTCGATGGCGGCTCGATGGTGATTGCGCTTGTCGCGATCCTGCCCGTCTGGCCGGTCTGGGGCACGCGCGTGTGGCTCGACGTGATGCTGGTCTTCGCCGGCCTCTACCAGGTCGCAGGCTGGCTGGCGGCAACCCGCCTCATTGGGCGGCGGTAGCGACTTTCGTTCCGAGCCTGGGCGCCATGTCCTCGACATAGGCAGCCACTTTTTTTCGCAACCCGTTGGTCGACACTTTCGACCAGAGCGTCACGCCATAATAGATCGGTATGCCGATCAGCACGAAGCACAGCGGCACCGAGAGGAACAGCACGAAGGCCGCAATGCCCTCCACCCGGTCGCCGATCATCGACTGGCGCCCGGTGCGCAGGTTGATGTCGCAGATCTGGCTCTGCCCGCGGTAGATCACAGCCACGCGGTCGTTCTGCTGGTATTCTTCGGAGAGATCGATGGTCACGATCTCGTTGCTCACATCCCATTGCACGCGGCAGCGGGTGAAGCGCCAGATGCGGCCCTTGGGATTCTTCTTCTCCGACGTGGAGATGATCTCAAGGACGGTGCCGAGCCTGTGAAAGAGGGCCTGTGCGGCCATCCAGTTCTCCCTCCCCACCCGGGTTGCTGGTAGACCAGAGCCGGGGGTTGGAACGCAAGTGCCTTGTGGTCTGGGGGTGAGGACTAGCTCACAGCCTGCGCTAACCGCGCGCCGTCGTCAGAAACCGCGCCATCCAGCCCGCGACCTTGGCGTTGTCCTCCGACCCCTTCAGCGACGCGATCGCCGCGTCAGCTGCCGCTTCCGTCAGGCTCTTGCCGCGCCGGGCCGAATAGAGCGCGGCAACGAACGTGTCCGAGAACTCCGGATGCCCCTGCAGGCTGATCACCGGCGCATCCTGATAAGCCAGCATCGCATGCTCGGTGTGCGCCGACCTTGCCAGCGTCACCGCGCCTTCGGGCGGGGTGATCACCTGGTCCTGATGGCTCACGGCCAGCGACATCGAAGTCCCCGCCCCATCCATCCATGGCCGCGCCTCGAGCACATCATAGGTGTGCCGCCCGACGCCCCAGCCCTTCTCCGACTTGCGCACCACGCCGCCGAGCGCGTCCGCAATCACCTGATGCCCGAAGCACACGCCCACCATCGGCGTCTTGCTATGATACGCCCCGCGAATGAACGCACGCAGCGGATCCATCCACGGCGTCGAATCATAAACCCCGAAGGGCGAGCCCGTGATCAGCACCGCCTCGCATGCCTCAGGGTCCGGCAAAGGGGTCCCATCGAGCAGGGCGACGGTCTCGAAAGACAGGTTCTTGTCCGCCTTGGACAGCAGCGACACGAACATGTCCGGATAGCGCGGATAATCTTCCGACAGCCTCCCCGGCGCCCGCCCTGTTTCGAGAATCGTAACCCGCATGAGTCTTTTCCGGCGCCGGTGACCGGCGAGCTTTCTTGCCCTGAGCCGCCCACCATGACAATTCTGGCTCTTCAGTTGGGGAGATACGCGATGCGAAGCAAGATCATCGCGCTTGTCATGCTGGCTTTGGCTTGCGGGGCGCCTGCACAGGCCCAGCAAGCCGTTGTCACAAACGACCAACTGGTTGAAGGCGCAGCTCTTGGAAACAAGCTGCTGGTGCGAACGGCCCGACGCGAACTCTTCGAAGCCGATCTGACCTCAGACCAGCAGAAACGCCTGTTCGACAGCAACGTCGTCGATATCCTCCGCGATGGCGACCGCATCCTGATCCTGCGCCATGCGCCCCCGTCCGCCGCCGAGCTGATGGAATACCGCGGCGGCGAGCCCAAGACGATCGCCACGCTGGACTTGTCCGCCGATGAGAAGTCCGTCGGGCTTCTGCTCACGTCCGGAGGACCAGGCATTCTGGCCAGCAAGAGCCTGCGCGTCTGGCAGGACGGCGCGTGGACAGCGAAGCCTGTCCACGGCGACTTCGGTTGGACGTCAAGCGCGATAACGGCCGATGGCAAGGCCATCTACACCGGGCAGAATAACGGGGAATGGGGCGGCGGGCTTTACCGCATCGACCTCAAGACCGGCGAATCGAAAAAGATCGAGCGCGTCGATGATCCGAAGGAAATCTGCGGCTATCCCCTCGATGCGGATTGCGATCCCGTACCGGCCATGGTTGCGGACCCCGAAAGACCCGATTGCGTCTATGCCGGTGTCGCCCTGCAGCACATGTCCTCGCATGGCCGCATCCTTCGCGTCTGCGGCGAGACGGTCGAGGTTGTCTTCGAGAAGAAGGCGTACCCTGGCGGCCGCTCACGAGAGAGCGCCGCGATCTACGGCCTCGACATATCCGGCAAGACCCTCTGGGCTGTCTCCTCCGGTGCGCTCTATCGCATCGAAGGCTCGCAACAAACCGAGATCAAGCTTCCAAAGCTTGAACAGACGGCGGGCCTGTCCATGGCCCGGCTGCCCGGAATGTTGGTTTTGTCGACCGGGGCCAACCAGGCGTTTTCCCTATCTGGCTATACCACGCTCCTTGTCCGGCTGGATTAGCAAACAGGCGCACGGAAAAGCCCTTTTGCGCCGCGTTGACAGGCTCGATTCGAGGTCTAATACGGGCCGCAACCTAGGCTGAAACAGCCGGGGCCAGAGGGGTAGAGACGATGTCCTCATGGACAGACAAGCGGCCGATGTCGCCGCACACGTCGATCTGGAAATGGCACATCACCATGGCCAGCTCCATCCTGCACCGCGTGACCGGCGTCGGGAATTATATCGGCATCTTCATCGTCGTCGCCTGGCTGTTCGTGACCACGACGGGGCAGGAGAATTACGACCAGTTCTCGGCCGTCACCGGCTCCATCCCCGGCATGGTCATCCTCTTCGGCTTTACCCTGTCGATCTGCTACCACTTGCTCAACGGCATCCGTCACCTGGTCATGGATGCAGGCATGGCCCTCAACCCCAAGACCGGAAGCTTCACGGCGACGCTCGCGCTTCTCGCCGCCATCGTGCTGGCGGTCGTGATCTTCATCGGCGCCGGCCTCATCCCCGGGCTCGACCCGCTCCACTTCCAGGGAGCAACCCCGTGAGCAGCAACAAGCAGCAATCCGTCCGCACTGCCCTCGGCAAGGTCCGCGGCCTTGGCTCGGCCAAGGAAGGCGCGGGCCATTTCATCACCCAGCGCGTCTCCGCCATCGCGCTCCTGTTCCTTGTACCGTGGTTCCTGATCTCGCTCCTCGCCGCCGTCCGTGGCGGCTATGACGGCGCGGTCGACTTCATCGCCAACCCGATCAACGCCGTGCTGATCCTGCTCTCGGTAGGCGTCGCGCTCTACCACATGCGCATCGGCATGCAGGTCGTGATCGAGGACTACATCGCCAAGACGGGCACGAAGCTCTTCCTGCTCATCCTCAACACCTTCGTCTGCGTCGGCCTCTTCGCCGCCGCCGCCTTCTCGATCCTCGAGATCGCCACCTGATCGTCTGCTCGCTTCCAAGCCAGCTCTACTAGGGACGTGACCGCATGACTGCCTACAGCTGGAACGATCACACCTACGACGTCGTGGTCGTCGGCGCCGGCGGATCCGGCCTCCGCGCCGCTCTCGGATGCGCGCAAGCCGGCCTGAAAGTCGCGTGCATCTCGAAGGTCTTCCCCACCCGCTCGCACACCGTCGCAGCCCAGGGCGGCATTTCCGCCTCGCTCGGCAACATGGGCCAGGACGACTGGCGCTGGCACATGTACGATACGGTGAAGGGCGCCGACTGGCTCGGCGACCAGGACGCGATCGAATACATGGTCCGCGCCGCCCCCGCCGCCGTCTACGAACTCGAACACTGGGGCGTGCCCTTCTCTCGCACCGAGGAAGGCAAGATCTACCAGCGCGCCTTCGGCGGCATGACCAAGAACTATGGCGAGGCCTCGATCCAGCGCACCTGCGCGGCAGCCGACCGCACCGGCCACGCCATCCTGCACACGCTCTATGGCCAGAGCCTAAAATACGCCGTCGACTTCTTCATCGAATACTTCGCCCTCGACCTCATCATGCAGGACGGCGCCGTCAGAGGCGTCACCGCCTGGAAGCTCGACGACGGCACGCTGCACCGCTATCGCGCCCAACGCGTGATCATGGCGACCGGCGGCTATGGCCGCGCCTATTTCTCCGCCACCTCCGCCCACACCTGCACGGGCGATGGCAACGCCATGGTGCTGCGCGCAGGCCTGCCGCTGCAGGACATGGAGTTCGTGCAGTTCCACCCCACCGGCATCTACGGCTCCGGCTGCCTCATCACCGAAGGCGCCCGCGGCGAAGGCGGCTATCTCACCAATTCCAAAGGCGAGCGCTTCATGGAGCGCTACGCCCCCACCGTGAAGGACCTTGCCTCGCGCGATGTCGTCTCACGCGCCATGACCATGGAAATCCGCGACGGCCGCGGCGTGGGCGATCACAAGGATCACATCCACCTCCACCTCGACCACCTCGACCCCAAGATCCTGCACCAGCGCCTGCCCGGCATCTCCGAGAGCGCCAAGATCTTCGCCGGCGTGGATCTGACAAAAGAGCCGATCCCGGTTCTGCCGACGGTGCACTACAACATGGGCGGCATCCCGACGAACTATCACGGCGAAGCGCTCACGAAAAAAGGCGACGATCCGGACACCATCGTGCCGGGCCTCATGGCCGTAGGCGAAGCCGCCTGTGTCTCCGTGCACGGCGCCAACCGCCTCGGCTCCAACTCGCTCATCGACCTCGTCGTCTTCGGCCGCGCCGCGGGCCTGCGCTGTGGCGAGGCCCTCGAAGCCAACGCCAACCAGCCCGACCTGCCGAAAGACGCCGGCGAGGCCGCCCTCGCCCGCTTCGACAAGTTCCGCAACGCCAAGGGCGCCACGTCCACCGCGAAACTCCGCGCCACGATGCAGCGCGCCATGCAGGAAGACTGCGCCGTCTACCGCACCGGCGAGGCGCTGGAATCCGGCGTCAAGCGCATCGCCGAAGTCATCTCCGGCATCCCGGACATCTCCGTCACCGACCGCGGCATGATCTGGAACACCGACCTCGTCGAAACGCTCGAGTTCGACAACCTCATCGCCCAGGCGGCCGTCACCGTGAACTCGGCGGTGAACCGCAAGGAAAGCCGCGGCGCCCACGCCCGCGAAGACTTCGCCGAGCGCAACGACACCGAATGGATGAAGCACACCCTCGCCTGGGCCGACGACAAGGGCGCGGTGAAAATCGACTACCGCCCCGTCCACGCCTACACGATGTCCAACGACGTCGACTA
>DASYKO010000383.1:0-4701 GCA_035995285.1 Hyphomonadaceae bacterium
CGAAGATGCGCGACGCGCGGCGCACAGTGGCGAGGCGGTGTGCGATGACGATGATCGTGCGCTTGCCCGATAGAGCGGCGAGCGCGACTTGCACCTTCGCCTCGCTGTTGGAATCGAGCGCGCTTGTGGCTTCGTCCAGCAACAGGATTGGAGCTTCGGAAAGAAGCGCACGGGCGAGCGCGATACGCTGGCGCTGGCCGCCGGAGAGATTGCGGCCGCCCTCGCCTGCCGGCGCATTCCAGCCGCCGGGGAGGTGTTCGATGAAGTCGCAGGCGGCTGCTGCGGCGGCGGCGCGAATCTGCTCGTCCGTCGCGCCCGGCAGGGCGAGCGCGATGTTCTCGCGCACCGTGGTGTCGAACAGGAAGGCGTCCTGCGAGACCAGCGCGATGTTGCGGCGGAGCGAAGCCAGCTGCACGTCGCGTATGTCGTGCCCGTCGATCCGGATGTTGCCGCCGGAAGGATCGTAGAGGCGCAGAAGGAGGTTGAAGACCGTGGACTTGCCGGCGCCGGAGGGGCCGACGAGCGCCACCGTCTCGCCCGGCGCCACCGAGAACGACAGGCCGTTGAGCGCGGGTCCGGCGCCGGCATAGGCGAAGCGGACATCGTTGAATTCGACCCTGCCCTTCACCTTGCCCAGCGAGACGGCATCGGGCCGGTCGGTGATGTCGGATTTCTCGTCCAGCACAGCATAGACGCGCGCAACGGCGGCCATGCCCTCGCTGACGACGGAGTTGAGCGTGCCCAGCGCCCTGATCTCGGGCGAGGCGATGCCAACCGCCGCAATGATGCCGACGAGATCGCCTACGGTCATGCCGCCCGACAGCGCACGCCAACCGGCGAAGGCGAAAAGGCCGGCCAGCGCAATCCCTCCGATGATCTCGAGGAATGGATCCACCAGCGCCTTGGAGCGGAGGATTTTCATGTAGAGCCGCGCCCGCTCGCTGAAGCCGCCGAGCGCACGGCCGCGCTGATAGGATTCCAGCGCGAAGGCTTTCACGGTTCGTGAACCCTGGAATGCCTCGTTGAGGATGGAGGTAAGCGCGCCTGCCTGTTCCTGGGCGCGGCGGGAGTTCTTGCGGATGCGCTCACCGAGACGCACCACCGGCCAGAAGGCGAGCGGATACACCACCAGCAGAAGCAGCGTGACCATCCAGTCCAGGAGGAACATGGAGATCACCGCCGCGAGCACGGTCAGCGTCGATTTGGCGAGGTTGGTGGCGACGCGCAGCGCGGCCTCGCGGATCAGCACCATGTCGTTGGCGAACTGCGAGACGTACTCGCCGGAGGCCTTGGCCTGCAGCCGCGCGAAGTCGCCTTCGATCAGGCGGCCGAAGAGGGCGTCCTGCAGTTTGACGACGGCGTTCTGGACGCCGTGGTTGTTGGCTTGAGTCTGGGCGTAGATGGCCGGCGCGCGGAACGCGACGAGCGCGAGGATGACGAAGGGAGCGACCTTGTAGGTGTTGGGATCGCCGGCCTGCAGCCAGTCCGTCGCCATCTTGGTGATCTGGACATAGCCGCCGCCGCAAATGGCGGCGACTGCCGCAAATGCTGCGCCTATGGCGAACCAGCCCCATTGCGGAACCAGCCAGTCGCGAACGAAGCGTCCTGAGAGGCCTTTGGCGTTATCGCTCATGGGCCTGAAGACTTGAAGAGATCAGGCATCGTGGCTCTTGCCGGTTTCCGGATCGAGCAGGCGGTGGGCGTGCAGGATGAAATAGCGCGTCTGGGCGCTGTCGACCGTGCGCTGGGCCTGCGCCTTCCAAGCGTCGTAGGCCGCCTTGTAGTTCGGGAAGGCGCCGACGAAGTGGACCTGTGAGAGGTCCTTGAATTCGATGTGCCGGACGTCCTTGAGCTCGCCGCCGATGACGAGGTGGAGAAGTTGTTTTTCGGTAGCCATGGCCTCAGATCCCCTGAACGCCCCATTTGCGCATCTGGGTGTGAAGCTTTTCCAATAACAGGGGGTGAAGCGCGGGGCCAGCGACTATCGCCCCCTGCTGGATGACGGAAGGCTTGTTGAAAACAAGCTGTTTTCCGAAGCGATCGGTCACCACCCCGCCCGCTTCCAACACCAGGAGGACCGCGGCGGCGAGGTCCCAGTCGTTCTTGTCGTTGAGCGCCATGGCGGAATCCCAGTGGCCGGCGGCTACCAGCGACAGGCGCCAGGCCATGGCGTTGGGCACATTGTCGATCAGCTTCATGTCCGGCCAGAGCGCAGCATTGGTGCGGCCGAACACGTCCTGCTGGCCGATCATGCTGCAGGAGAGGCTGGCACAGTCAGTGACGTGGACCTGTTCGTCATTGAGGAAGCATCCGCCGCCTGTGCGGGCTGTCAGCAGTTCATCGAAGTTGGGATTGTAGACCGCGCCGGCGATCGGCTGACCGTTCTCGACGACCGCGATCGAGGCGCAGAAACCATTCTCGCCTTTGACGAAAGCCTTGGTGCCGTCGATCGGATCGACCACGAAAACGCGCGGCTGCGAGCGGTCGGCAGGGTTGTCCTTGGTCTCCTCGGAGAGCCAGCCGTAGTCGGGGCGCGCCGACCGGAGGCGTTTCTTGATCAGGTCGTTGCAGGCGATGTCGGCTTCGGTGACGGGGTTGTTGGGGGATTTCTCCCAGGCCTTCGCGCCTTTCTCGAGCCATTCGAGCGAGAGCTTTCCGGCTTCGCGCGCAACTTCACCGATGAGCGCCAGATCGTCCTTCAGCTCTGCCTCAGCGGCCGGCAAGGGCGAGCCCATCGATCAGGAGGCTCGGCGAATTGCTCGACGAGCGGATGTCGAGGTCGGAGCCGGGAACGGCGCGCAGGAACATGGACGGGAGATCACCGGCGACGGTGACTTCCGAGACGGGATAGGCGCGCTCGCCATTCTCGAACCAGAAGCCGGAGACGCCGACGGAGTAATCGCCCGTGTTGGGGTTCAGCGACGGACCGAACATGTCGGTGATGAGGAGGCCCTTGCCGGCATCCTTCATAAGCTGCGCCAGCGAATGCTGGCCGGCCTGGATGTCGAGGTTGGAGGGCGAGACGCCCGGCGGATCGCCGAATGCCGTTGAAGAAAAGCCGTTGGGCTTGAGGCCAAGCTGCCGCGCGGACGGCCCGCTCAACAGCCACTGGGTCAGCACGCCGTCATCGATCAGCGCCGTGCGGTTTACCGCCCTGCCCTCGCCGTCGAAGCCGCGCGAGCCGAAGCCGCCGATACGCTTGGGGTCGTCGATGATGTTGACGCCCTTGGCGAACACCTGCTTGCCCATCTTGTCCTTCAGGAACGACGTGCCGCGCGCGATGGCAGGTCCGGAAATTGCGCCGATGAATGCGCCCAGCAGGCGGTTGGCGAGGCGGTTCTCGTAGATCACCGGGGCAGTCTGGCTGTCGATCTTGCGTGCGCCGAGGCGGGCCGCAGCGCGCTCCGCCGCTTCCTTGCCGATGCTGGCGGGCGTGCGGAGCTTCGCCTTGCGCCGCTCGGACGTGCTCTCATAGTCACGCTCCATCGCGCCATCGCGCTCGGAGATGGCGACACCCGCCATAGACGAAATGCCGGAGGACTTGGTCGCGGTGAAACCGTTTGATGCGGCGAGCCATGTCTTCGCCGTGCTCCAGGATGCGCCGCAGTGGTCCATCTGCTTGATGCCGGCAACCTGCATTGCGGCGTCCTCAATCTCCTTGGCGCGGCGCTCAAGCTCGGGCGCTTCCGGGGTGTCGTCGCAGTCGAGCTCGAGATTGGGCCGTTCGCTGGTGACTTCGGATGCGTCCGGCAGTCCGCACCATTTGTCTTCAGGCGCGAGGCCCGCCATCGAGACCACACGCTCGCTCATCGCTTTCAGGGCGGCGGGCGAGAGATCCGTACCCGACACATGCGCCTGTCGCCGGCCGACCAGCGCGCGCAACGACAGGCCGCGGGATTCTTCGCGCTCGACGCTCTCAAGCTCGCCATTGCGGACTTCGACCGAAAGGCCCGCGCTCTCGGAAATCCGGGCGTCGGCGGCGTCGGCGCCGTTGCGCAGCGTCGCCTGGATCAGCGACTGGAGAAGGTCTTCTGTCGAGGAGGTCATGGTGGGGTTATGGGAGGCGTCGAGGCGAAAAACTAGAGGCCCAACAGGCCCGAAACAACGGAAAGGGCGCTGGCCTGTGAGCCAGCGCCCTCAATTTAGCAGCCGAGGCGCGACTTACTTGGCGCGGGCGTTCGGCAGGCGGTCGTTGATGTCGTCCCGGATGTCGAGCAGCGTCACCAAGATCCCGCAGATGATTGTGGCCGAGAGCCAGCCCCAGATGAGTCCGGAAATGATGGCAAGACCCGTCTGGGCGGAGTCCTGAAGCGTGGTTCCAGTGAGGTCGTGCATGATCTGCCCGACCTTCACGCGCTCCAGATAGAATCCGAACGTCTGGATTGCGATAATCGCGAAGTAGGCGAGATACACGATAAAGCGGAAACTGTTGATGATGAAGAACTTCATGGGGTACCCCTCCACTCGACCGGATCAAGCCTAGCCTGCGCCAAGACAACACGCGAACAGTTTTTTGTGTCAGCTATATAAGGCCCGACTCAACCGGAAGATGTTGCTTTAGGGGCAACTATTCGCGCTGCAGCAACTGGTCGAGGTTCCATTTCGACTTCCAGGTGCGAAGGAACTCTGCCTTCAGCGCCTTGGGATCGTAGCTGGTGGCAACCCATTCCTCGAAGGATTGGCCCCCACCTTCTTGGCTTG
>DASYKO010000384.1:0-1962 GCA_035995285.1 Hyphomonadaceae bacterium
GAGGGCGGCTGAGGTGAGCTTGGGGCCGTTGGGGATGGCAGAGCGCTTGAACTGGCTGGTGACGAAGAAGCGCTTGGCGAATACCTCCAGCCATTTGACGATGGTGGGCAGGTCGTAGGCGACGCGATCCTTCACTGACACATTCGGCGGCCAGTCGCCGGTTTTGAGGTCGCTCCACGCCGCCTGGGCGAGGAAGGCGATCTTGGAGGGCGCGGCGCCAGCGCGGATCGTGTGGGCGAGGAAGAAGTCGTGGAGGTTGTAGGGGCCGATCGCGCCTTCGGTCGACTGGATCTTGCCGTCCGCGCCCGCGGGCACGAGTTCCGGCGAGATTTCCTGGTTGAGGATGGCGATCAGCACCCTGGCGGCGCCTGCCGAATAGTGGTCCGAAGCTGCAGCCCAGCGTATCATGTGCTGAACCAGCGTCTTCGCCATGCCGGCATTGACGTTGTAATGGCTCATATGGTCGCCGACGCCATAGGTCGACCAGCCCAGCGCCAGCTCGGAGAGATCGCCTGTGCCGACGACGAGACCTCCTTCCTTGTTGGCGAGCCGGAAGAGGTAGTCGGTGCGCAGGCCCGCCTGCACATTCTCGAACGTCACATCGTAGACCTTCTTGCCTTCAGCGAACGGATGCTTGAGGTCGGCCAGCATCTGGTTGGCCATCGGCTTGATGTCGACCTCGCGGGCGTCGACGCCGAGTTCCTTCATCAGCGCGCGGGCGTTCGACTTCGTGCCTTCGGTGGTCGCAAAGCCCGGCATGGTGACGCCGATGATGTCCGAGCGCTTGCGGCCCATCACGTCGAAGGCGCGCGTGGCGACGATCAGCGCCTGCGTGGAATCGAGCCCGCCGGAGACGCCGATGACGGCCTTCTTTATCCCCGTCGCTTCAAGACGCCGGCGCAGGCCCTGCACCTGGATGTTGTAGGCCTCGAAGCAATCCTGATCGAGCTTCGCCGGATCATCCGGCACGAAGGGATAGCGGTCGACCTTGCGGGCGAGGGGGAGCGCCGCATCGCGCTCGGGCGCAGCGGTGAAGCTGATACGGCGGCGCTTGCGCAGGAAGAAGCGATGGTTCCGGGCGCAGTCGCGGAATGTGGAATTGCGCGCCCGCTCCTGCACTATGCGCTCGACATCGATGTCGGCCGTCAGCAGCGCTGACTCAGTGGCAAACCGCGGAGACTCTGCGATCTTGTTGCCAAGTTCGAACATGGCGGCCTGGCCATCCCAGGCGACATCGGTGGTGCTCTCGCCATAGCCGGCGGCGGAATAGATGTAGCCGCAGGCCGAGCGCGCGGACTGGGACACACAATACATCTCCCGCTCGGCCGCCTTGCCGATCGTGATGTTGGAGGCTGAGATGTTGGCGATCACTGTCGCGCCTGCCATCGCGGCGTAGGTCGAGGGCGGCACCGGCGCCCAGAAATCCTCGCAGATCTCGACGCCCAGCACGAAGCCCGGGACGTCGCTCGCTTCGAACAGCAGGTCCGTGCCGAACGGAATGCTTGTCCCGTCCAGCTGCACCGTGTCGACGGTTGCGTCGGCCGCCATGGCGAACTGCCGCTTCTCGTAATACTCGCGATAGTTCGGCAGGTAGGTCTTTGGCACGACGCCAAGGATCGACCCGCGATGGATCACCACGGCGCAGCCATGCACGGCCCCGTTCACCATGATCGGCGCGCCGACGATCACCACCGGCGTCAGCGACTTCGAGGCGGCCGCCACTTTCCCGATCGCTTCGCGCACCGAGGCCAGCAGCGCTTCCTGCAGGTGCAGGTCGTCGAGCGAATAGCCGGACAGGCCCAGCTCCGGGAACACGGCCAGCACGGCGCCGGTCTTGTCGGCCTTGCGCATCAGCTCGATGGTTTCGCGGGCATTCGATGCGGGGTCACCCAGCGCCACTTTCGGAGAAGCAGCGGCGGCCCGGATGAACCCGTGGGCGTAGATGTTGTTGAATTCGGCCAT
>DASYKO010000385.1:0-1859 GCA_035995285.1 Hyphomonadaceae bacterium
AGAGCTGCACGTCGAGCGGCGTCGTCACCTTCGTGCGCAGGTATTTGCCGATGGCCTTGCGGAGATGGCCGCGGCCGAAAACGGTCTTCTGCGTCAGCGCCAGAAGCGTGGCCGCAAGTCCGCTGGGCTTGTAGCTGCCGAACGGAGCGTCGGTCATTCCGGAGGCAGATTGAGTATGGGTGGAATCGGGCATCTCAATCACCCGTTAGCCGATAGCCGACGCCGCGCACAGTCTGAAGGTGCACAGGTTCGCGCGGATCGCGCTCGATCTTGCGGCGCAGGCGTGTGACCTGGACATCCACCGAGCGCTCGACCCCGGCGGCAGTCAGCACAGCCAACTCCTGCCGCGAGATTGCAGCGCCGGCGCGGCCGGCCAGGATGGAGAGGAGTTGCGTCTCGCTTTCGGTGAGACGGACCAACCGCCCATCCTTGCGCAGCTCGCCCTTGCCGACATGGAAGATCATGCCGGAGAGTCTTATCTCCTCCACCGGCGCCTCGGGCGCCGCGCGCTTGAGGATGGAACCGATGCGCAGGACGAGTTCTTCCGGCTCGAACGGTTTGGCCAGGTAATCGTCCGCGCCGAGCTTGAGACCCTCGATCCGCTCCGAAGGCTGGCCTCGTGCTGTGAGCATGATCACCGGAGTGTCGATCTTTTCGCGGACGCCCTTGAGCAGGGAGAGTCCATCCTCGCCCGGCATCATCACGTCCAGCACCATCAGGTCGAACGTCATCGTGTCCAGGAAGCGGCGGGCCTGCGGCGCGTCCTTCGCCACGGTCACATCGTGGCCTTCGCGGGAGAGATAGCGGCGCAGCAGGTCTCGCAGCCGGTCGTCATCGTCGACGACCAGGATGTGGCTCTTGTGATCGCTCACGATTCGCCCCGGACCCTGATGATATCCGAGAGCACGCGCCGGGCGGCGGCGACAGCTTCGGGTCCCGCAGTGAGGAACGCCTGGCGAAGGGCGGTGCGGCGGCGCTCGGTGGCGTCGCGGGTAAAGGTCATGCCCTCGGGAGTAAGCGTCACCATGCGTCGGCGGCGGTCAGCGGGATCGGTCTCGCGCTTCAGGAAGTTGCGCGTCTCGAGCTGGTTGAGATTGCGGGCAAGCGATTGCTTGGGGGCGGCCAGGCGCGCGCGGAGGTCGCCTACGTCCATCGGCCCACGGTCGAAGACTTCCTGCAGGATCTGCATTTCGGGGGCGGAAATTCCGGCGGGCAGGGCGGCCGCTTCGGCCAACTGGTCGAGTTTTCGGGCGGCAGCCCGGATCACGGCGGCGCTCTCGTTCAGGTCCTGGTCGCGCAGATACAGCCGTGCGTCCCCGGCGGCGGAACTGCCGGTTTGCAGGGGTGCGGGCTGGGGCCGGTTGACAGACATGTCCACGCAAAGACAAAAGAATGAGCCGAGACGCGAAACCCTGACTAATCCCAATAAAGCGGGCGTCTCGCAAGGACGACAAAATGGCTGGTACTTCCCCCTTCGTTCCCTATGACGACCGTGACGGCTGGATCTGGCTGGACGGCAAGATGGTTCCGTGGCGGGACGCCAAGATCCACGTATTGACCCATAGCCTGCATTACGGCTCCTGCGTGTTCGAGGGGGAGCGGGCCTATGAGGGCAAGGTGTTCCGGTCGACGGATCACTCGAAACGCCTGCATAAATCGGCTGAATTGGTCGGTTATCACTGCCCCGTGCCGGTGGCGGACCTCGACCGGATCAAGCTCGAGCTGATGGAAAAGAATGGCCTGGAGAACTGCTATATCCGGGCGTTTTCCTGGCGGGGCTCCGAAATGATGGGCGTCGCCGCCCAGCAGGCCTCGATCCGCACCTGCGTGGCGGTGTGGGAATGGGGCAACTACTTCGC
>DASYKO010000386.1:0-12475 GCA_035995285.1 Hyphomonadaceae bacterium
CCAGCGCCTCGGCAAGGCTGGCCATGAGTTCGGCACCAACACCGGGCGCGCGCGCCGCTGCGGCTGGTTCGACAGCGTGATGGTGCGTCAGGCCTGCGCCGTTTCCGGCGTCACCGGCTTGGCTCTCACCAAGCTCGACGTGCTCGACGGGTTCGACGAGATCAAGGTCTGCACGCACTACATGCTGAACGGCAAGCGCATGGACCGCTTTCCATCCGGCATGACCGATCAGGCCAACGTCCAGCCCGTCTACGAGAGCCTGCCCGGCTGGAAAGGCTCCACTCGCGGCGCACGTTCCTGGTCGCAACTTCCCGGCGAAGCGGTGAAATACGTCCGCCGCCTGGAGGAGCTCGTCGGCAAGCCGGTCGCGCTGCTCTCGACCTCGCCGGAGCGCGAGGACGTCATCCTGATGCGCGACCCGTTCGAGGGGTAGGCCACTGCGGCCTAAGCTCAGAAACGAAAAAAGCGGCCCGCTCGGGACCGCCTCTGATGGTACTAATATACGCAGAACAAAGTTTTTTTACAAGACTGGCGGCCCAGCGATGATTTCGTCATAAGCCGCCTCCCCGCCAAAGGGAGCGTTCGAGGTAGGCGGCGGGGATCGTTTGCACATCAAAATCAGGGGAATTCATGACGGCTTGTTCCGCTCGTGTCTCCGACGTCGTTTTCCGCGACGCCGGTATGGCCTCTATTTCGACTTCCCAGCGCTTTCACGTCTCCATGGAGGGTTACAAAGAGCAGTTCCGTATCGACATAGCCGTGCCTGCAACGCCGATTCCGCCGGGGAAGAAACTGCCGGTGATCTACGTCCTCGACGGCGCCTGGAGCTTTGCGGTCACCGTCCAGGCGGCAAGGGCGCTTGCCGTAGGCCCGGGCGCGATTCCCCAGGCGATCGTGGTGGGCATCGGTCCGGCGATAGACGGCCCGGCCGGTTTTGCGGCGACAACGGCGCTGCGTTACCGCGATCTCGCCCCCGGGGTCGATGAAGCGCACATCGCCCAGATGAAGACCGCCCTGCCGGCCCAGTTCTGGCCCGCGGATAGCGAACTGGGTGGGGCGGCTAGGTTCTTCCGCTTCATCGAGACCGAGCTGAAGCCCTTCGTGGAGGCCTATTTCCCGGTCGACACGTCGGACCAGACGCTCGTCGGCGTCTCGCTCGGCGGGCTCTTCGTTCTGAACACGCTGTTCACTGCGCCGGGTTCATTCCAGCGGCACGTCGCCGTGAGCCCGTCGATCTGGTGGAACGGGTGCGCGATCGAGGACCGTGAAGCCGATGCGGCCATGCTAGGCGGGGTGAGGGCGCGGCTCTTTCTGGGTGTCGGCGAGCTTGAAGAGGGGCAGGCGCCAGAAGCTCGTATGGTCTCCAATCTCACCGACATGGCAGATCGGCTGAAGGCCTGGCCCGGTCTGGTTGTCTCCTCGCACGTCTTCGAGGGAGAGGGGCACATGTCGGTGCCGCCGGCCGCGATCTCCCGCGGCCTGCGCGCCGTCTTCGCGAACTAGCGATCGAACTCCCGCCGTCCGGGCCGTGGCCGCCTGGCCGGCGGGAGAAAGATCACATCACGGGCCTCGCAACAGGCAAGGGACCATCATCATGCACGGCAAGCCTGACCTACACGAACGTCTCGAGCACGCAGATGCACAGCGCATCGCCGGTCTCTCCGGTCATTTCGATCCATCGACCTATCTGCAGATCCAGGACATGTGGAAACGCTTCGGCGCGCAGCTGGGCTTTCCCGGCCAGCTGGGTAATGGCGAGACCATTGGCGTTTTCCGAGGCCGCATGGGGTCAGCCTTCGAACACCTCGCCGGCGTGCGCATCGCTCCCGGCGCAGCCATGCCGCCGTCGTTCCAGGTCTGGGATCTGCCGCCACAGGATTATCTCGTCTTCCGCCAGATGCTCACCAAGGAGCCTCTTCATCTCCAGGTGATGGCGGCTCAAGACGAGATCGGCGGCAAGGTGGCCGGGGCGGGGTATGAGCGCCTCACAGCGCCGGACCTGCAAGTCTATCCCGCCAGATTCCAGCTCGGAAACGGCGGCTGGCTGGAACACTGGATTCCCGTCGACGACTGAACAACCGATCAGCCGGGCGTGTAAGCGCCCGGCTGGTTCTCAGTGCTTCTTCTTCGGCCTGAACGCGATGAGCACGTTGCCCGGCGGCTCGCCGAAGCGCGCGTACCCCGATTGAACAAAGAGCGTTCCGTCGCCTGCGATGTATGGCGCAGAGTCGAGCCCGCCACCCTGGCCTGGAACGCCGCTGACGGTCTTCGCAAAGGGCCGGTTGGTCATGTACTCGAACAGCACGTCGCCGGAGACGCCGTCGAAGATGCGCAGCATGCCTTGCGGCGTGCCCGTCACCAGTGCGCCGTCCACCAGAAGCGGGGCAGGTGAGAAGCCCAGTCGGCAGCGGGCGCGAGGGGCAGCGCCGCCCTCACCGCCAGCCGGACGCGCCGCAATCGCCGCGGGCGCGCCTTCAGTTGCAGGTGCCGGTGTGGCCGCTGGCGCTGCAGGCGCGGGCGCAGCCGCCGGAGCACGAGCCGCCGCAGCCGCAGGTGGCCGCCGTACAGGCGCCACAGCCGGCCGCTTGGGCGGAAGCATCGGCGCGGCGATCGGCGTGATCCGCCATTCCGGTGCAGGCTTCGCAGCCTTCGCGACGGGCAGATCCGCGCCGCAATCGCGCGCGTTGGGCTTGTACGACCACTGGATCTCGCCGGTCATCGCATCAAGCGCGTGGATGCCCGGACCCCAGTTGGGATTGTCGGGCGATCCGGCAGCATCATTGCTGGGCGCGAAGATCAGGCCGTTCTTGTCGTCGTAAGACATGCCCCAGTGCACGCCGCCCGAGGCCGACCCGCGGCTGATCTTGTTGGACCATTGAAGCGCGCCGGTGTCGGGATTGAGCGCCCAGACCACGCCTGCCTTCTGGCCCGCGATCACAACTTCCGATCCGTCCTTGCGCGTGATCAGCATGGACGTGCCGCCGAAGTCGAAATCGGGGCTCCAGTATTCGCCCGGCCAGTCGCAGTTGGCGCCGCGACGCCCGCAAGCCGAATTCCAGATGTCGTTCTGCGCCGCCTGGAACACCCAGCGTTTGGCGCCGGTCTTGAGGTCATAGGCAATGATGGAGTCCGATGTGCCCGTCGCTGGCCACGAAAGGCTCTCGCCCGTGCCGGCATAGAGCTGCCCGCGCTTGGTATCGATCACGGGCGTCGACCACACCATGGCGCCCGCAGGCCCATACTGCTGCGTGCCCGAGCGTCCCTTGCGCGTGGGTTTCGCATCCTCATCGATCGTGCGCCCGACCCACTTCTTCTCGCCCGTCGCAAGGTCGAGCGCGACAACCGCGCCCTGGCCCTTGCAGCATTCATATTCATCATCCGGCGGGAAATTGCTCTCGATCACCGACACCGGCGCGAACACCACGCCGTCCTGCACCACGGGCGCGCCCGTGATACGGTTGAGGCTGGTGAGCTTCACATCCGTCACCCACGCTTCTTTACCGGTCTCCGCATCCACCGCATGCACGCGGCCCGCTGCATCGCCCATGAGGATCCGCGCCGGGCTCTTGTCGGTCTTGTCGGCAAACGTCAGCGAGGAGCGCAGCGTCATGTCCGACACATAGTGCCACTTCACGCATCCGGTGTTGGTGTCGAGGGCGTAGAGCCGCCCGGCGTCTGTCGCCGCGATGAAGATGGTGTCGCCCACGATCACGGGTTGCGAGCGCATGGTCGGCGTCTGCGGGAAGGCCGTCACCCACGCGACTTCCAGGTTCTTCATGTCCGCTTTGGAAAGGCCTGCCTGTTCGGCAGTCTGGCGCCGGTTGGCGTCGTTGGTGACGCCGAATGTCATGGCGGTGCGCGGCGCATTCTCCAGCCGCACCTTCTGCATCTTGATGGGGCAGCGCGCCTTGTCGACCCATTCGTCGTTGGTCGAATTCGCGGAGGGCAGCCAGTCGATCAGCTGCGCTAGATCCTCTTTCGGAACCCTCTTCGCCTCCTGGCTCATGTAGCCGTATTCGAGCGTGTATTTGACCGTCGACCGGTTGAGCGTGCGCAACGCCGCCAGCGTCGGCGCGCCGGTCTGCTGGTTGTTGTTCTCGTGGCACGACGCGCACCATTCCCCGAACACCTGCTTGCCCGGATGCTGGTCGTCGGGGATGGCCGGGTGTTCGGCGATAGCGGTTTCAGTCGTCCGCGGCGCACATGCGGCGAGGCCAAGGGCGACAAGCAGCGCCAGAGCGCTGTTCAAACGAAGCATGAAATCTCCTCCCCGGAGCAGTCCTGTTCTTTGCGCAGGACCCTAGCCAAGCGACGCAACGTTGCAAGGCTCACCGGAGCCCCAGGCACGCGATTGTCATGGGCCGGCCTGCCTACTTCTTCGGCTTGAACGCCAGCAGCACGTTGCCGGGCGTCTCGCCGAACCGGGCATAGCCCGAGACCAGGAACAGCATCCCGTTGGCCGCGACATAGGGCGACGAGTCGATCGCCCCGCCATTGGCCGGCACGCCGTTCACCGTGTCGAACTTGCGCATGGTGTCGTAGGTCCAGATGGGAGCGCCTGTATCCGCATCGAACACGCGCAGGATGCCATCGACCGATCCCTGCAGCACCGCGCCGTCGATCACCATCGGGGCAGGCGAGAAGCCGAAGCGCGTCTCGCATCCGGGATAGCGCGCCTTGCGGTCGCCCGAGCAATCGCCTGCGCCCTTCTGCGTCCACGCGATCTTGCCGGTCTCGATGTCGAGCGCGTGCAGCGCAACGCCTGCAATTGGAAATTCGTCCGACGGCTTGGCGTTGTCGTTCATCGGCGCGAAGACGTGTTTGCCGTCCACCGCAATGCCCCAGTGCACGCCGCCATTGGCGCCGCCCTTCGACAGCCTCGTATTCCAGATCAGCTTGCCGCCATTGTCCGGATCGAGCGCCCAGATCATCCCGGACTTCTGGCCGGAGAGGAGAATGTCCCGACCATCCGCCCGCTTGGCGATCACGACCGATCCGCCGAAGTCATGGTCCACCGTAATGCCCTGGTCGGCCCCGAAGCAGTTGGCGCCGCGCGGGCAGGCATAGTGCCAGAGGTCCTTGGCCGTCGCCTGGAACACCCACTTCCGCTCGCCCGTGTTGATATCGAAGGCGACGATGGCGTCCGTGGTCTCGACGAACGGTATCGAATTCTGTTCGCCCGTGCCGACATAGACGAGGCCGCGCTTCTCATCGATGGCCGGCGTGTTCCAGATCGGCGCGCCGGAAGGGCCCCACATCTGCGTGCCGACACGGCTTTTCTGGGTGGGCTTGGCCTCGTCCATCGTGCGGCCGGTCCAAAGCTTCTTGCCGTCCTTCAGGCTGATCGCGACCACCGCGCCCTGTGCCTTGCAGCACTCATAGCTTTCGTCCACCGCATGGTTGATCTCGGTCGCCGAGAGCGGGACAAATACCTTGTCCTTGTAGACCACCGGCGCGCCGGTGATGCGGTTGGATTCATGCAGCCGCACATCCGAGCGCCACACTTGTTTCCCGTTGCGGGCATCGACCGCGACTACGAACCCCATCGCATCGCCCGCGAGGATCACCGGCCGGCCCTTGGAAATTTCGGCGTAGGTGAGGGAGGAGCGCAGCGGCCCCTTGCTCTCATACGTCCACTTCACGCAGCCCGTATCCGTGTCGAACGCGTACATGCGGCCGGCGTCGGATGCGACGACGAAGATCGTGTTGCCCGCGACCACCGGCTGCGAGCGCATCGATGGCGTCTGCGGCAGGCCCACGGCCCAGGCGAGTTCGAGGTTCGGGAAATCGGCCTTCTTCAGCCCGGTCTCAGCGGCCGTCGCCACGCGCGTGTTGGCGTCGTTGAGGCCCCAGGTTTGCGCCACTGGCTTGGCCGCAACGTCGATCTTCGCCGCACCGCCCTTGCACATCGCCTTGCTGACCCAGGCGCTGTTGTTGCCCTGGCCGAGTTCCAGCCAGTCCTCGACCAGGCCACGCTCCGCCACGCTCAGCCCCTTCGCCTGCGTACGCATGTATCCGATGGTGAGGGCATACTCGACTGACTCTCGCCGCATCAGGCGGAGGCTTGCGGTGGAAGGCGCGCGCGTCGCTTCTCCCGCGTTGTGGCAACCCGCACAGCTCTTGTCGAACAGCGCCTTGCCCGGATGCGCCGCATCTTCTTCCGGGGTCACCGTGCGGGCGGCCTTCACCGGCTCGGTCCCCGGCGCCTGCACGCAGGATGCACCAAGCACCCCAAGCGCGAGGGCAGTCAGAAGCACGATCCGTTTCATTGCATTTCCCCGACGCTTTGTTTTGCGAACGGCCGCTCTCTCCCGAAGCGGCGCCTATCCGTTTTCTGCGTAATTCAACACCGCGGTCAATGCGACCCGTCGCGAGTCACAGTCCAGTGAGATTGCTGATAGGGAGCAGCTTATTCTGCAGCAATCGCCGCATGGGTCGGCGCATAGCGCGTCATCGCCCAGTTCAGCATTCGGTCCAGGCCGGCATGGAACCCGCGCGGTTTCCAGCCCAGCGTGACCTCGGCTTCCGCATCATCCAGCATCGGCCCAGGCGAGTTGACCGGATTGCCGATGATCTCGACCAGGCTCGACCACGAGGCATCGTTCGGCAGCGGTGAGCGGATATCCAGCAGCGCGCACAGCGCATCGGCCAGCTCAATGTCGCGCCGCTCGGCGCCCGCCGAGAAATCCATGCGTGACAGCGGCGCGCCCACCTGCGCTGCGCACAGCATGCCGTCGGCAAAGTCGCGCAGCGGCAGCCAGTCGCGCATGATCGCCCCGCCATGCGTCAGCCGCGCCTTGCTGGTGCGCAGAAGGCCGGCGACAAGCTGAGACATCAGGGTATCATCCCGCTGCCACGGCCCGAACACATCGCCTGCAACGCATGTCACGAGCGGCAGCTCCTGCGCATGCGACCAGGTCTCGATGAGCTGCAACGCCGAAATCCGCGCGGCGTCGTGCGGGGTGAACTTGGCCGAAGAGCCGATATCGCTGTCCGCCCGCACCGCGTGCACGATACGGAATTTCTTGCGCGCTTCGCCCTGCAGCGTGCCGAGATGAGCGCGGCTGGCTTCCATCACCGAGAACGCTGCGCCGACTTCGGAATCATAGATGCGGGCGTCGTCCTTCTCGTCGCCCGCGGCTGCCAGATGGATCACGGCGTCCGGCTTGTATTCGCGGAAGATGGACCGCATCAGCATGCGGTCGGCGACATCCGCCTCGATCCTTGCATAGCCTTTTGCGCCGTTGGTGTTGCCGAGCTGCGGGCAGGGCGTCGCCTTGCGGCGGCGGTCGAGATTCAGCACGTGGTCGCCGCGCTCGATCGCCTGGCGAACGACCGCAGCCCCAAGAAATCCGCAACCGCCCGTAACCAGGACGCGCATCGCTGCCTCCAACCGTTAACGGGTAGGTGAAGCCGGGTAAGGAAAGCGTTAATCCAACCCTGCGGCGCGTTAAAACAGGGCTTTCGGGCCCGTCAGATCGGCGAAGCGTTCGCGTTCGGATTCGCCTGCGCGATCTGCCAGACGGCCTCGAACGGCTTGTCGACGACCTTCGTTTCCTTCTGGAAGAACATGGTCGGCCGCGCGTCGGAGGCGAACTTTGGCCACTCCGGAAGGCCCGCCGCGCCGTTGGGGTTGCCGGTCTTGGCGAACTGAACCCAGGTCGCGCTCATCAGCTTGCCCATCGCGATGTCGTCGGGCGTTGCTCCGGCAAACAGCGGCGCCTCGGCGACATTGTCCATGACGTATGCAATCTCGGACGTGTGCGGCGCCTTCAGCACGAAGTCCTGCGGAGGAATGTCGTGCGCGAACACATAGGCGTAAACGCCAGCCGGCTGCGCTGCTTTCCGACTTGCCAGCGTGTGGTGCGAGGACAGCGAGCCATAAGTGCCCGTCACCTGCATCAGCTGGTATTTCGGATCATAGTCCGGATATTCTGCCTTGAAGGCTGCGGCGAGCTGCTTGCCGTGGCCCTTCACCGTGCGTTCGGCGGCTGCCAGCACGTCCTTGTCCGTCGTCTTGAACCACGCCTCGTTGCCGACATTGTAGAGCGTGCGCTCGTCCTTGGTGAACCCGATCATGATGGGAATGTTGGCCGACTGCGCCGGAGCATCTGGATCGAACGGATGACGCGGCAGGTTGAGATCGTCGACTGACGGCCGGAAGCTTCCGCCACCGATCTCTGTCGCCGCCGCCAGGATCGTCTCGACTGGAACCTTCTGCAGCTCCGCCGCCGCAGTCTCTGGCGTAAGCTTCAGCTTGGCGAGCAGGTCCTTCGCCGTCTTCGCCGCCTGTTCCTTCGTCGCTGAACGCAAGCCAGCGCCCGACTGGATGATCGCCTTGTGGAAGAGGCCGTTCGCCGGCGGCATCGCCAGCAAGGTCGAAACCTTCGCTCCGCCGCCCGACTGGCCGAAGATGGTGACGTTGTTCGGATCGCCCCCGAACTGCGCGATGTTCTCCTTCACCCACTGCAGCGCCGCGATGATGTCCAGCTGCCCGGCATTCGCAGATCCCGTGAACCCGGGCACGCCCGCTGAATCGAGCCCCAGGAATCCGAACACGTTGAGCCGATGGTTCACGCCCACGAACACCACGTCGTGGTTCTTCGCGAGGTTGTGCCCGCGATAGATTTTCGTGCCTGCCTGGCCATAGGCAAAGCCGCCGCCATGGATCCACACCATCACGGGCCGCGTCGCGCCTGCTTCCGCTCCGGTCTTCTGGCAATAGACATTGAGCACGAGGCAATCCTCGTCGCCCGCAGGCTTGGTGTTTTCCGGCGAGGCAAACGCCTCGGCCCGCGCCGCCTGCACCACAGGCGGGTAAGTCGCCGCCCCAGCGCTGCCAGGCGTGCGCATCTGAACGGCGGGCTGGCCGTATTCGGTCGCGCTTACTTCGCCCTGCCAGGCCTCCATCTTCTTCGGCGCCTGGAAGCGCAACGGGCCCACCGGCGCCTGCGCATAACGTACGCCGAGGAATTCATAGACGCCATCGATCTGCTTGCCGCGCAGCTGCCCCTGCGCTGTCGTCACCAGCGTTGGATCGGAAGACGGCGCGACGGCCGCCTTCTCCGCCGCCGGCGAACACGCCGCGATCACGGCCATCGCCGTACCGCCCAGCAGCAGCATACGGCGGTCAATTTGCGTCAGCTTCATGTGTGTCTCCCCAAGAGTGTGTTTTCTGGCCGTCACGATGCAGAGCGCTGCAGCGTGTAGATGATGTTGTCGAGCCCCAGGAAAATCGTATTGTCGTTCAGCATCGGAAAATCGAGCGAGACATCCCTCGTGCCATCCTTGCAGCTGAGATTGAGCTGGGTGATGTCGTTGCCCGTGATCGTGAAGCCGAGCTGGCGCGCCTCGACCCACGGCTCTTTCAGATTGCCCTCGAACAGCACCGGCGGCCCCACGAGCGAGACCGAATACTGAGGCTTCGAGCACGTCACGATCGGCGCGCCGGAGGATTTGCCCGGCTCGAAATTCACCATGGTGAAATTCGTGTCCGCCTGCGGTTCCGCGCCCTGATGATCCCACCACGGCGCGATCTGCGCACGTATCAGCTGCCACTTCCCGAAGAAGGGGTTGTCCGCAACGATCGCCGCATTGGGATCATCCGTCGCCGGCCGCTCCGCCGCCTTGTCATCAGCCTTGGGCGAGCACGCAAGCAGCGCCAGCCCCGCCAGGAGCGCGATGGGAAGTCGAAGTTTCATGATCACTCAGCCGCCTGCATCACGGGTTCCGGCGCCAGCGCAAACTGCCGCGCGAAATTGCCGAAGTAGAATGCGTCCTTCGTTTCCTGGCTTGCCCCCTCAAGGAACTTATCGAACCGCTCCATCGGCGTCTTCGATCCTTCGGTGTGCGGATAGTCGGACGCGAACATGTAGAGCCTCGGATCGGATCGCCGGATGATGTCGCCCACATCCTCGAAGGGGTAGGGCGTCACCGCCATGTGCTCGATGATCTGCTGGCTCGGCGGCGTCTTGAGTTCGGCAAGCAACGGCTCGCTCTTCGCCCAGTTCTTGTGGGTCCAGTCCAGCCGCACCAGCATTTCCGGAACCCAGCCGCAGCCCAGCTCCACCACGATGCCGCGCAGCCTCGGATGCCGCGTGAACACGCCGTCGAACACCAGCACCGAGATGAACCGCTCGGCCGCCTGGTGCAGAACCGTCATGTCCTTGCCGCGCAGGTTTTCTCCGCCGCCCAGCCAGTCCGTCGGGATCGGCCGGCCATTGTTCATCCATGCCGGATCAAGCTGCAGCGGATCGCCGCCGACATGCAGCGCAAAGGGAATACCTGCCTCCGCCATCTTCGCCCAAACCGGATCAAGATCGAGATGCCCCGGCGACTTGTCGCCTGCCGGCTGGTGCGGAATCCAGATCGCGCTGAGGCCCAGCCGTATGATGTTGTCGAGCTCATCCAGGGCATGCGGGATCGAATTGAGCGGCAGAGCCGCGATCCCCATCAGCCGCTTATCTTTCTCGCAGAAGTGCGCCATCGCCCGGTTGTGCGCCCGCGCCGCCGCATATTGCAGGTCCACCGAGCCCTGGATCTTCCGGAATACCGTTCCCGCCGCGAACGTCGAGAACACCAGCTGCTTCCTGAAGCCGAGCTGATCGAGAGCCTGCCCGCGTTCATCACGATCGAACGCGCCCAGCGCCTCATAGCCCTTGGGTCCCGCCACCAGCTTGTCGCCCAGCGCCACCTGCGCCGCGACTTCTTCCGCGGAATGCTTCTTTGTCTTCGCATAGGCCGCGATCATCGGCCCGATCCGGCTGCCCGCCGCCGTGTTCAGCTCCGGCAGAACATCGCGCATCGCATCGTCCGCGAACTCCTTGAAGAAGTCCGGCAGCTCCATGATGTGACTGTCGGCGTCATAGCAAAGCCGTCCGGCGGCGTAGGTCATCGCGAGATCTCCCTCATTCCCTTCCCGAGGCCGACCGTCTGATTTGCGGTCGTGCCGGACCTTACCTTACGCTTTCGCGTGGTTCGGCCAAGCCTTCGAATGGCTAGAAAAAGGCCCAGACGGATGTCTGACAGCGTCAGGACGCGCTCGCCCGCCGCGCAAACACATGCGCCAGCGCGATCGCCCCGGCGGTCGCCACATTGAGGCTGTCCATGCCCGGCGTCATCGGAATGGAGACGCGCCGGCAGCGCGCCATCAATCCTTCCGGCAAGCCCGGCCCCTCGGCGCCGAGAATCAGGGCAAGCTGTTGTGGCGGCTCAAGTTGCTGCAGACCTTCGCCGCCTGAGGGCGTCAGCGCCCAGCACTCGACGCCCGCCGCCTCGAGCGCAGACAAAACCGATGCCCCATCCCCGCTTCGTGCAAACGGCAGAGACAGCGCCGTTCCTGCCGACACGCGGATCGACTTGCGGTAGAGCGGATCGCACGAAGCCTCGTCCAGCAACACGGCATCCGCCCCCAGCGCCGCAGCATTGCGGAAACACGCGCCGACATTGTCGTGGTTCGCCAGCGTGATGAGCGTCAGGAGGGTCAGCTTCTGCGCCCGGTCAAATCCCGCGATCAGTCCCTCAACCGTCAGCTCCTCGCCACGCCGCGCCAGCGCCAGCACGCCGCGATGGATGTGGAACCCGGTGATCGCATCCATGACTGCCTGCGTCGCGACATAGACCGGCACACCCGGATCGAGCTTCGCCAGCATGCCCGCCATCGGCTCGACGCGGCTCTCCGCCAGGAACAGCGACTCGACCGGGAAGCGCGCACCCAGTTTTGCCAGCGTCACCTGTCCTTCGACGATGAAGCGACCCTGTTCGCGGATGAGGTCGCGCTCTTTCACGCCCCGAAAGGGCGCGATCCGCGGATCATCTGGCGAAGAGATGGGAACAAGCATCGGCCCTTGTGGCGCGATGCGCCCGGCAAGGGCAAGGCCGTCAGAGGAAGATGCTATCTGCGAACTGTCGGCGGAATACGCTCGGCCTTGAGCCGCGCCGCCCGTTCGCGCGCCAGCCTGTCGCGCCGGGCCTCCCTGGCCGACAGCCGGCACAGCGGCCAGTGATGGCAGGTCATGGTGCAGAGGATCGCCGTGGCCGCCCCGACAATCGCCAGGAAGAGCGGCGTCGGCAGGGAGGGATCGCCCAGCAATTCCGCCTCGGCATAGATAGCAAACGCGCCCACCGCGCCTACCCCGGCGATGAACTGCTCGCGGTTGGGCGAGAAGGGCGAGAGCAGGGCGATCATCGCGCCGGCCAGGATCGCTGGGATCACGGCATGCGAATAGGCCGTGACCGTTGCCCGCGGCAGGGCCTCCATGGCGACCTGCGCCACCGCGCCCACATCCTTCACCGCCGCCAGCGTCGGTATGACGGTGAGGAGCGTCCAGGTGAGAAGCGCGCCGATGAGCGGCGCAAGCAGCGCAAACGCAACTGCCGTCGCCGGGACACTGACGCCGAGCCGGGCGATCGCTTCGCGCCGCCATGCGGGCGGCATTGCGACCTGGTCGACCGTGGATGATGAGAGTGCGGCCAT
>DASYKO010000387.1:0-3480 GCA_035995285.1 Hyphomonadaceae bacterium
TGACCACCCGCCTCGCAGGCGTCGTGCGCGCGATCGGCGAGGGCAAGAACGACAAGGCCAAGGCGGACCTGAAGAGCGTCGTCAAGGACCTGCGTAGCCAGCAGTCCAGGGGCAAGCTCTCGCAGGCCACCGTCGATGAACTGGCCATGGCGGCGGACAAGGTGATAGCGTTGCTGACCTAGCGTGCTGGTCGAGAGACGGGAGAGCGCGTGGCGCGAAAGCGGGTTGGGGCGTGGGTCTGGTGGGTCGGCGCGGCAGGCGCGCTCCTGCTGGCCGGCGCTGTCTGGATCTACGCCAGCTTCGCGCTCTACAGCCCGCTTTCGGCCAATTTCGATCCGCTGATCCAGGCCTTGCTGAGGGAACAAGGGTCGTCCTGGGCGCGCTAGGCGGAGATGAAGCCGTGCTGCTTCCCGAAGGGAGAGGATCAGGCATCGGTATTGAAGCGCATCAAGGCTTCTGGATTTGAGCCCATCGACAGGTCGGGCTGGGACGAGAAGTTCTTTGGCCGCGAATATCTGGACTCGGGCGTCGCCATCTACCGTACGTATGCGTCGCGCTTCCCCTGCAGCGACGAGTTCTTCATAGCGGTCAAATTTGACGAACAGGCGCGATTGGAGAAGGCTGAGGGTACCTGGATCAACGCGGCCTGCCTTTAGGCGAAAAAACCATGACCGATGTCCATATCCTCGACCTTCCGCCGCACCACGGCGCGGGCATCACGGCCCCCGCGACCTGGGACAACCTGCAGCCCATGATCCGCACTCAGTTCGATCGCCTCTACAAACCGGGCGCCCTCGCGCCCGGGCATGGCCACAACTTCATTTTCTATCGCGACGAGACGAAGGAGGGCTGCAGCATGACGGTCGGCATACTCGACCGTCAGCCCGGCGGCGCCGATCCCGACATCAAGCCGGTCCACATTCCCGGCGGCCGCGTGATCACCGCCACGCACTGGGGCGACTACGGAACTATGCGCGCCACCTATGACGCCATCAATGCGGATCTGGCCACCAGGAGCCTCAAGCGCATCTGGAACGCACTGGAGCTTTACGGCGACTGGTTCGACGATCTCTCCAAGGTGCGCACCGACATCTACCTCTACCTCGCCGTCCAGATCTGAGCGGCGTGAAGAGCTTCGACCAGTTCCGCAAGGCCATGAGCTTCGGCGCCGCGCCGATGGCGCCGCCAGCAATCGCGCGCTGGGTGGAGTCCACGGTGCAGGAGGCCTGCGAGGAGGCAGGCCTGCCCGCCGCCGAAATCCATTGCGGCGGCCCGATCGTCACCATGTTCCTGACTCCGCGACATCCATGGGAGGCGGTGGTCGTAGGACCTGATGCATATCAACTCTATCCCGGCTTCCTACGCGAAGGCGGAGAGGAGATCGTCTGGCCGAATGTCTGGGTCGCCGACAACCTCGGGCTCGAAAAATTCGTTGAGCGACTGGAGGAAGCCGTCCTCGAGGCGGCGCGCGAGCAGGCGTCCGGCTGATTACTTTGCTTTTATCCTGCGGTTTGGCTGAGGCATCCGTCTGGCGCGGTGGGGCCAACTGATCTATGCCCTCCGCAAACCTGAGGGACTGCCATGAAGCTCCGTTTCGCCCTTTGCACTACCGCGTTCGGCGTCGCCCTCGCCGCCGCCTGTTCGCCCGCTCCGGAGACCGATGGCGCATCTGCTCCTGCCGCAGGCGGCGCCGCCGCCAAGCGCATGCCGCTGCCGGATTGCGCTGAGGTCAAGACCGAGGATGCCGGGGCCGATGGCTGGAAGCATCCCGATTGCCGCGTGATGCTGACCGACACGTCCAAGCTTGCGCTCGAGGCGCGCTACACCAAGGCGGAAGACGAAACCACGAAGATCGCGCTGGCCGTCGTCCAGACGGGCGATGCGACGGTGCAGACCATCGAGGAGACGATGGGCAACACATTTGCCCGGGTCGAATTGCAGGATGTCGACAAGGATGGGAAGGACGACATCCTCGTCCCTCTCGAAACCGGCATGGTGAACATCACCTGGGCGCTCTGGCGCCAGAGTGCAGACAACAAGTTCGTGCGTGTAGGCGAGGTGACGGGCGTCGACCTCAAGAACACCGATAGCGGCTATCTCGCCGTGCCGGCCAGAAGCTCCGCCAATGAGTGGGATGTCGCGTTCTTCAAGATGGACGGCGACGCAATGAACCCGATCGTCACAACGACCGTGACGGCCCGGGGCACGCCGGACAAGATCACCGGCCAGGACTGCGAACTGGCGGACGATGGCGGCCTTGCCTGGACCGGGCTCGCCCAGGACGCCGCAGAGGCCAAATTCTGCGCCGAACCGGTGGTCGCAGATATCTTCAAATAGGGTTCAGTGCAGCGCACTGGACTTTAACCCCTGCAAAGACCAAAGAACCGCCGACCCTGCCGGAAAACTCGAAAAAGCCGGCGAGGGTGCTTATCTTGAGGGTCCGGGTCCGTGCGGCCCGTAACAGGCGCTAAATGCTCGAACTCCAGAACCTCCACGCCCGCGTGACGCCGGAAGACGGCCCGGCGCGCGAAATCCTGAAGGGCGTTTCGCTCAGCGTCCCCGCGGGTGAGGTCCACGCCATCATGGGCCCTAACGGCTCAGGCAAGTCGACGCTCTCCTATGTGCTCACCGGGCGCGATGGCTACGAAGTGACTGCGGGCACAGCCAAGTTCGATGGCGAGGACCTGCTGGCTCTGGCGCCGGAAGCTCGCGCGGCGAAGGGTCTGTTCCTCTCCTTCCAATATCCCATGGAAATCGCCGGCGTGCCGGTGATGACATTCGTGCGCGCCGCGATGAACGCGCAGCACAAAACGCGCGGAGAGAAGGAAGTCTCGGCGCCAGATTTCCTCAAGCTCTCGAGGGAAGCGGCGCAGAAGCTGCGCATGGATCCCGAGATGCTGAAGCGGCCGCTCAATGTCGGCTTTTCCGGCGGGGAAAAGAAGCGTCTCGAAATCTACCAGATGCTGATGCTGCAGCCGCGGTTCATGATCCTCGACGAGACGGATTCCGGCCTCGACATCGATGCGCTGAAAGTCGTGGCCGATGGAGTGAATGCACTGCGCAATCCCAAACGCGGCATGCTGGTGATCACGCACTATCAGCGCCTGCTCGACTACATCCAACCGGATCGCGTGCACATTCTCTCTGCCGGAAAGATCGTGAAGTCCGGCGGGCCGGAGCTGGCGCTGGAGCTGGAGAAATCCGGCTACGACGCGTTCACGAAAGGCGGCTGATGCAACTCGCCGACCTGCCATCGCGCCGGGCTGAAGCCTGGAAATGGACCGACCTTCGCGCGGCGATGTCGGGCAGCGAAGAGGCGCTGGCCAGCTCGGGCCCGATGGCGCCGCTCGGGCCGATCGCCTCACTGGCCGAACTGTTCGGCGACGGGCCGAGCGAGCTCACGATCGAGACCAAGGGCGAGACGTTCGAGAACCGGCAGGAAGACGGCGACGCCGGCCAATACGGAAAGATCATCGCCCG
>DASYKO010000388.1:0-3211 GCA_035995285.1 Hyphomonadaceae bacterium
GCCAACCTGCAGGCCGGCAATGTCGCCGGCGCCGTGGATGCCGCCCGCGCCGCCCGCAAGCTGCGCGACGATGACGGCTCCAAGCAGTTCCTCGCCTCCATGCTGGTCGAGCAGGGCGGCGCCGCCCGCCAGGAAGGCGTCACCCTGATGCACGAAATGCTGGCCGATGCGCCCGACAATACCGGGCTCATGAACAATCTCGGTTACTGCCTGGTCGACGACTACGCCAACGACACCGAGCTGGACGAGGGCTTCAAGCTGCTCAAGCGCGCAATCCGCATCACGCCGGACGAGCCCAACCTGCTCGATTCAATCGGATGGGCCTACTACCAGTACGGGGATTTCCGCGAAGCCAAGCGCTATATCGGCCTCGCCCTCGACGCCTACGAGCCCTTCGACCACTGGGAGCTGTCGGACCATTTCGGCGACGTCTCCTGGCGCCTCGGCGAACAGGATGCGGCGCGCAAGGCCTGGCAGCACTCGCTGGACTCGTATCCGCCCGTGCACAACCGCGCCGCGATCGAGGCCAAGCTCAAGGATGGCCTCAAGACGCCCGCACCCACACGCCGCGACACGCCCGAAGTGCCCCTGAGCCACGACCGCAATGGCGTCAGCGACATCTGACCGCGCGGCGGGCTGGCCAATGCGGCTTCCTGCAGGGGTCAATCCTTAAGGAAACGCTGCCCGGCCGGCAGATTTGGCGCAGTTACTCCGGTTGAAGCCGAAGGGCGGCTGGGGCAACATTGGCCGATGAGGTCAGGGTTCCCGCTTTTCGCATCCGTCGCTGCCGCTTGCCTTGCGAGCAGTCTGTCCGGCTGCATATCGGCGCCCCAGCCGGCATGGATGAAATCCTCGCTGTTCGAGGAGATGCAGAACGCCGAGGAGTACGGCGCCTTCCTCACCGCTCGCTATGCCGACATGTCGGGCGACGCCGTCGAGGCGGCATCCTACTACCGCCGCTCTTACGAGCGCTCGCCCAACGATCCTTCCGCGCTGGAGCTTGCAACGCTGGCGACGCTGGTCGCAGCCGAGACCGACGAGGGCGTCGAGCTTGCGACCAAGGCCGATCCGCAGGTCGCCGCAGCTTCTCCCACCTCGCAGTTCGTCATCGCCATCGAAGACATCGTCCAGGGCCGCAACGCCAAGGCGCTCCAGCGCCTGCGCAACGGCGACATCGGTGCGGTGAACCAGGATGCGCAGGGCTTCCTCCTCGCGTGGCTGACCGCCGAGAAAGATGTCGATGGAGCGCTCGCCCAGGTCGAGCAGCAATACACGCGCCGCGCCCTTGCCGGCGAACTCACCTCGCTCAAGGCGCTGATCCTGATGAATGCCGGGCGCGACAAGGAAGCGCTCCTCGCCTTCGACCAGGCCTCGCGGTTGCCGGTCGGCGCGCCGGGTTATCTCGTTTCCATTCGCGCGCGGCTGATGGCGGCCAATGGCGATGTCGCGGGCGCACGCAAGCTGATTGCGCTCAACATGGAAGAGGAAGAGGGGGCCACCTCCGAATCCGATTACATCCTCGCGCTGCTCGACAAGGGCAAACCGGTCGAGCGGCCGAAACTCTCCGTGCGCCAGGGCGCAGGCCTTGCCGTCTATCTCGCAACCGCCGGGCGCGTTGCACGCTTCAACGCCGACCTTGCGATCATGCGTTACGGTCTCGCACTCCGGCTCGATCCGGACCTCGTGCCTGCGCGCCTCGCCATGGCGGATTCGCTCGACGAGCGTGGCCGCGGGCAGGATGGCGTCACTGTGCTTGCCGCTATCCCAACCTCCTCGCCGTGGAACGCTGAAGCGCGCATCAAGGAAGCCTGGCTCCTCAACGGCCTCGACAGGCCCGCCGAAGCGCTCGCCGCCGCCGATGCAGCGCTCGCCGTCTCGCGCCGCCGCGAGATCGTCGTGGGCGCAGCCGACCTCTTCCGCGTCAACAAGAACAATTCCCGCGCCGAAGCGCTCTATTCCGAACTGATCAAGGCGGATGCGGCGACCAACACTCATGACTGGCGCACGCTCTTCATGCGCGCCAACGTGCGCGAGGCCGCCGGCAACTGGAAGGATGCGGAGGTGGATCTCCAGGCCGCCCTCGCTATCGAGCCTGACAGGGCGGAAATCCAGAACTTCCTCGGCTATGGCTGGGTCAGCCGCGGGCTGAAGGTGGAGGAGGGCCTCGCCCTTATCCGCAAGGCGGTTGCCGCGCGTCCGGACCAGGGCTACATGCTCGACAGCCTTGGCTGGGCCAATTTCACCATCGGCAAGTATGACGATGCGGTCGTCAGTCTTGAACAGGCGGCCGAGCTCTCGCCCTCGGATTCCGAAATCGTGGAGCATCTGGGCGACGCCTACTGGCGCGCCGGGCGCACCAACGACGCCGCCTTCGAATGGCGCCGCGCGCTGGAGCTCAAGCCTGCGGTTGAGCGCGAGGACGGTCTCAAAGTGAAGATCGCCCGCGGACTGCCGGCTCTTCCGGCGAGTCTTGCTGCAGCCGGGGGAAAGGCTCCCGTCGACAAGTCCCCGCAATGAGCCCGGCGCCTAGCCTCACGACCGAGTGGGCGCCGGCCAAGGTCAATCTCTATCTGCATGTCGGAACGCCCGGCGCAGGCGGCCTGCACCCCGTCGACAGCCTCGTCATGTTCGCAGACACGCGCGCGGCTGACCGAATCTCCGCCCGCGTCTTTCCACAGCTGGCGCTGATGGTCGAAGGGCCCAACGCCAAGCCGCTCAAGAATTCGCCCAACAATCTCACGCTGGCCGCCGCCATGTCGCTGCGCGATGCGTGCGAGCGCACGGGGCTGGGCGCGGAACTCACCCTGCACAAGACCCTGCCCATCGCCGGCGGCGTCGGCGGGGGCTCTGCGGACGCAGCCGCGACGCTGCATCTTCTCAACCGCATCTGGGGCATCGAGTTCGGGCAGGCGGCGCTCGAGCGGCTTTCCGTCCAGCTCGGCTCGGATGTTCCGGCCTGCGTGCGCGGCCGCCCGCTGATCATGCGCGGCACGGGCGAGCGGCTGATCGACGCGATCGCGCCGGATCTTCCCATCGTGCTGGTCAATCCGGGCATGGCGCTGGAGACCCGCAAGGTGTTCGAACGCTTCGACCAGCTCGGCGCCAACCGCACCTTTCGCGAAACCCCGCCGCCCGATGCGCGCGACTTCAACGCTTTCCTCCAGCAGCTCTCGGCCTTTCGGAACGATCTTGAAACGCCCGCGACCGCCCT
>DASYKO010000389.1:0-2794 GCA_035995285.1 Hyphomonadaceae bacterium
GGCTCGAAGCTGAACTTTGTCGCGTACATGAAACTACCTTGCACGTTCACGGTCGCCGAGCAGGCTCGGGATGGTCTTGAGGACGATGTACGTATCGAGCCACACGCTCGCGCGGTTCACATATTCCATGTCGAGCGCCACGCGCTCGCGCACTTCATCCGGCGTATGAACCGGCCCGCGCGATCCGTTGACCTGCGCCCAGCCCGTCATGCCCGGCTTCATCCGGTGGCGGTGCGCATAATCCGAGACGGTGTTGAACACCTCGACATCGCCGGCCGTCATCCCGATCGCGTGCGGCCGCGGCCCCACGATCGACATCTCGCCCATCAGAACGTTGGCCAGCTGCGGCAGCTCGTCGATCGACGTCATGCGCAGCACACGGCCGATCTTGGTTACGCGCGGATCATTGGCCTGCGTCTGCGTGATCTGGCCGTCCTCGGCCTTCTTGTCCGGCCGCATGGTGCGGAACTTCCACACGCGGATGATCTCGTTGTTGAAGCCATGCCGCTTCTGCCGGAAGAAGACAGGGCCCTTCGAGTCCAGCTTTATGAGCAATGCAACGATCGCCATCGGCAAGGCGAGCATCACCAGCGCCGTCGACGCCACGGCCACGTCGAAGCAACGCTTCAACGCCGCCCGGTGCACATCCTTCGGCGCGCCGGAGATATAGGCAGCCGGCGCATCCACCACGCGCGCGAGCGACGTGTGTTCCGGATTGAAGCCGTCGAGGTCGAGAACGAGGATGATCTCCTGCGGCAGGTTTCGCATCCGGTCGATCAGGGCCCGTACGCGCGCCTGCGCCGTGGAGGTCACGGTCACAACGATGCGGTCGACTTCCGGCAACCGCTCCCACGCCAGCAGCTCGTCCACGCCGCCAAGGCAAGGCGTGTCGCCCATCAGCGTCCCGGCGCTGTAGTCGGCGCGCTTCGTGCGGTCATCGAAATAGCCGAGGATGTTGAGCTCGCGCTCCCTCACATTACGGGAAACGATCCGCGCCGCCGCCTGCGTCGCGCCCACGATCACTACGTTGTCGGAGAGGTATCCCTTGCGCGTCGCCGTACGCACGACGCCGAGATAGTTCGCATGTAGCGCAAACAGCGCCAGCGCGTTGGCCGCGCACAGCCGCGAGAACAGATGAATGTCGTCCGATCCCAGCGCCAGCGCCGAGAGGAAGACGAGGCCCATCGTGAATGACGCGCCGAACGCCACCCGCGCGAGGTGCCCGGGGATCGATCCGGCATAGCGGAACCGGTATCCGCCCGCGAGCCACACGCCGGCAACGCCAGCCGCCGGCATCAGGGCATAAGGCAACACAGCCGCCAGCGGCGTGATCCAGACATTGATGCCCGCAGCCAGGCACAGGCCAACGGTCACAAGTAAAATGGCGATCGCGTCGATAAAGCGTGCGATGACGCGCACGGCGCTGCGGTGGAACAGGCGCTTGCGGGCGACCTTGTTGGCGCGCGCAGGCGCAGCCGTTTCAGCCGTCGTATCGGCTGCAGCAGCATCGGGCTTTTCGGCCCAGGCAAGGCGTTCGGCGCGCATGTCGGATCCGCATTCGGGCAGGTCCCCTAGCGATAGCCGGACAAGGTCAAAATCTGCCTGAGACGATCGGTGAAATTCGATCGATCGGCGTGGTTTGACACTCGCGGAATGGCGCCCACGCGTTCATGTCTTAACGGCCGTTAGACCTTCCAGCCCGCTCGCCTTAAGCAGACATTGCCGCGCCGCATTCGCGGTCTTACCAGTGAAGTAGACCGGCGCGTGGGGACCGAATGAACCGTATCGCCTTCCTGTTGTGCGCCGCCGCAGTTGGAGGCTGCTCGACCAGCCCGGCAACGCCTGCACACACTTATGCGAGCGAATGGCTCGTGACGTCCGGAACAGGCGCGCGGATCAGCATCCACGAGACATCTCTTGGTCTGGCGGGCCGGCTGGTCGCCACGAACGGCGCCGTCTATCCGGTCCGCAACATCGCGAAGTCAGACGGGCAGATCAGCTTCATCATCCCCTCGCTGAACGCTGCATACTCGGCTGCCCGGCAGGAAAACGGCTGGTCCGGCGAATGGATCGACGACGATGGCAAGCGCACAGTAGATCTGGCGTCGTCCTCGGCGCCTGCTGGCGCTGAAAGATGGGTCACGCTGCCCGATGGCCGCCAGATATACCTTATCTGCACCGGCGCCGGCGCGCCTGCGGTGATCTTCGATGCCGGCGCTGGCTGCGGGGCGAGTGCCTGGGACGGCGTGCGGGAGGAAATCGGCAAGACCACGCAAGCGTGCGCCTATGACAGGGCAGGCCTTGGCCTCAGCGATCCCGGCCCGCTGCCGCGTGACGCTGGCGCAGTGGCAGGTGATCTCGACACGCTGCTTCTCGCTGCAGGGATTCCGGGGCCTTACATCCTCGTCGGCCACTCGCTCGGCAGCTATCACGTCCGCCAGTATGCCAACACGCATTTCGACAAGGTGGCTGGCATGGTCCTCGTCGATGGCTCTGCAGACGGACAGGCCGCACGCTTCACCGAGGCTGCGCCCGGCATGATGGCGCTGCAGAATACGGCTACGGAAAAGCGGAAATCGCTCAACTGCATCACAGTCATACGTGCGAAACTCGTGCGGACAGATGATCCGCTGACCGCGGAATGCGGTGGGAACGATGCCGACCGGACCGAGGCCTATCTTTCCGAAATCGATGCAATGGACGCCACCAGCGCCCAGCAGCTCGCCAGGTCCCGACGCTCCTGGAAGGACATGCCGCTGATCGTGTTGACCCGTGGCGATTATGACGCCGGTAT
>DASYKO010000390.1:0-3434 GCA_035995285.1 Hyphomonadaceae bacterium
GCCTTATGCGTACCTCAAAGATGCGCTCGCCCGCATGGTCGCTGGCCATCCGATGAACCGGCTCGACGAACTGTTGCCGTGGAACTGGAAGGTCGAGAATCCCGTCAAGGCCTGAGCTATGTGCGAGCACCGAACGCTAACCTGTTCATTCCGGAGCGAGGTGGCAGACCCAGCACGAACCTCTCCCACTCAGGTAAAGAAGTAGGCTGCAAGGAGCCTGCGCGCCTCTTGGCGCTGCATGGCGGGACGCGCCGGCGAGTGGCTGTCGGCGCAAAGCGCCCGCAGGGTCACGCCCGAAGGAGCCGCTCTTGGGCGGCGGGACCGAGCGTGACCGCCAGACACTCTCCGCATACCGCCACCGCGGTCGGGCCAGGCGCAACTTCACCGAGCTACCCACTACCGTCCGCTGAACCGCTCGGTCATGCCGACGCGGGCCGCTTCAGCGTTCGGAAGGTGAGCGAGCAACGCAACTGGTCGAGCGACGGAATAGAATGTTCCCGCACCTCGCGCCCTCCCCTGCCAGCACATAGCCCGAGCGCGGCGCGAGGCTGACATTGGCGCGATCCCATCCGGCCGAGGCTTCACGCCGGAACCGCATGCGGCACGGCGCAAGCAGCGACAGCGCTGCGACAATGCCGAACTGCGGTCTGTCGCGGCGCCTGCCGATGCCCGCGCCGGGCGAGTATTCGAGCGCCAGTATTTGCTCCAGGCTGTCCGGCTCTACTCCTGCCAGCGCAGCCGCCCGCGCGCGCCATGGCAGGAACGGATCCGGCAGCGGCACGGCCTTCTGGAAGCCGCCGCCGTTGAAATCGCAGCGCCATCCGAACGAGGCCGTTCTCTGGTTTCCGAGGAGTCCTGAAAGGAAAATGGCTTCAGGTCCAGGACCGCGAACTGGTCGGCCAGTTCGCGTTCTTCGGCCGTCGACAGAACTTCCGGCGCGTAGACAACGCCCTTGGGGAGAGACAGCGGCGCCGCCTCTCCCAGCACGTCCAGTTGTTCGGGCTTACCGCTCACCCGTTCGATATGTTTCAGGCGGCGGGGTCACAACCGGGGCGGCTGCAATTCCGAACGCCATGATGAATGCAGCCGCCTTCGATGCGAGGGACGCAGCCTGAAAGATCGCCCGGTTGTCGCTCTTCAGGACGTCCAGCCACGCGCCGAGATAGTCTGCATGGCGCACGGTCGGCGCAACTCCAAGCTCCGCACACAGGAAGGCCGAGCACAGCTCGGCGACGAGCTCTTCGCGCGCATAGGCCTCGCCTCCGCGCTTCCCAGAAAAATCGCGATCGAGGCGAGCGGGATGACCTGTCCAGTGACCGAGTTCATGGAGCTTGGTGCGATACCAGTTGATCGGCTCGAAATAGGCTTCCTGCGGCGGGACCTGAATGAAGTCATGAGACGGTGAGTAGAACGCCATCTCGCCTCCAATCCGGACGTCCGCCTTGGTCGCCGCGATGACCGCTTCGACGTTCGGCAGCACCTCGGTTCGGCCCCGAAGCGGCGCAGCATCCGGGTCCAGGCCGAGTCCATCGCACTGATCGACATGAAAGACCGTGAACCGCTTGAGAAAGCCGACGCTACGGGCGTCTTCGCCCGATGCGTTCGCTTTCTCCTGCTCAGCCTTCGGGACGAACGTGTCGGCATAGACGACCATCGTTCCCTTCTCACCCTTGCGCACACATCCACCAAGCGAGAGCGCCTGCTTGAAGGTCAGCCAGCGTTGGGATGGCCTGCCCTGCTCGCTGGCTGCGAACCAGAGTAAAAGGATGTTGATCCCCGAATAGGCGCGGCCGGTAGACGCGTTTGATGGAAGCCCCAGTGGCGTCGCCCCTGACGACGCCCAGGGCTGAACCCACGGGAAGCGTCCTTGTTCGAGTTCACGTATGATGCGGTTGGTCACCGTGTCGTGCAGCGACACGGTCTCTGCGGCGGCAGTCACGCCAGCCTCCTTCAGATTTGATTGTTGGGGAATGGCCGACGGCAGCGCCGCCGGCGGATGCCGAGGTTAGGTCAGTGCTCGCTGGGCAGGTACAGGGTCCGGTTGGCGAACCAGAGGGACACCGTATCGAGCGGAAAGTCCGTCCACGGAACTGGATGGGCGAAAAGTCGCTCGTCGTCACCGTCCGTGCAGATCAGCGTTGCCGAACGATCTTCGCCAACGGTCAGCGTCCAGACCTGGAACTCAGCACTGCGGAGCGCGGGATGGTGCGGTTGAGGACAAAGGATTGCGTCGAGCAACCAATAGGCCGACCCGGCTTCGGCCAGATACTGGACGCCTTCGGTGTAGACGCATCCTCCTGACAGGGCGTGACGATAGAAGGTCTGGCTCCCGGTGAATTGGGCGAGGTCCTGCGCGTTGAGCGCTGTTGATGCAACGGATGACATGGGTACTTCCTGCGAAATGGGATGAAAACGGATGGGGACCGGCCGCTTGCGCGGCCGGTCCTGCGCATCACGCGGCGCGTTTGCGCTTGGCTTTGCGAGCCTCGTCGCCAGCGGGCGCCTCTTCAGCGGCAGCCTCTGCCTTCGGCTTGCCGCGCGCGAGGATTTCGACCTCGCCGAAACCGGTGACCACGAACTCAACCGTGTAGCGGGTCTGGCCGCGTTCATCTTCCCAGGAGCCGGGACGAATTTGGCCGACGAGACGGAGGCGGGTGCCTTTCTGGACCGCGGCTTCGATCAGCTTGACCTTGGCGGGCGCGAAGACGACCACGCGGTGCCAGTAGGTTTTCTCGGTCCAGTCGCCGCCTTCGGCCTTCCAGCGTTCGGACGTTGCGACGGAGACGATGGCGAGGTTCTTGTCACCCTTGATGGGCTTGATCTCGAGCTTGCCGACATTGCCGATGAGTTCGAATGATGCGCGATCCATGTTGCTCTTCCTTGTGATCCCGCGGGACCAGCCCCGCCGGGGTCGCGTTTGCGACGCCCCTCGGAAGCGACCGGTCAGCAAGCAAAGCGGTGACCGCGCAAGGGGTTGGTGCGGCCTGCAGCGCCCAGATGTCTTGCTGGGCGCGAAGCCTCGGCCCCTTGAGCGGTCATGCGCCGGCCGCTTGATGCTCGTCACAAGCAAGCGTGACCCGGGCGCCTGACCGGCGGACGCGGCAGGCGATCTCGAAAGCGCGCATGGCGGTTCGGGAAGGACCCTCGCTGGCGTATTGGCGGGTAAGCGCAGAGCGATTCAGACGTGAGCGGGTGGCTCAGGTCGCCAGGGTCACGACGAGAACAGCGCCCCACCCGATGCGGTCACAGGACGCACGAAAAAAAGGCGTCCCAGTCTGGAGACGACGAACAGACTTCGACACCCGACACTCCTTCAAGCGCGGGCTCTGGAAGGACGGTATCTATCGCGACGGCCGTCGATGAGATGAAAAAAAACACTCACGGAGGAGGGGACAAGAGACGCCTGAAAAAGGGGCCGGACGCAGAATTAGACT
>DASYKO010000391.1:0-3303 GCA_035995285.1 Hyphomonadaceae bacterium
ATCGGCGGCATCGACCAGCGCGTCACCACGCTGGAGACCAACTTCGGCCTGATGCAGCAGGACATCGACTTCCTGAACGACGGCTACAACTTCCTGCAGGGCCGCGTCGACGAACAAGCCAAGAAGATCGACGAGAACACCGAGGGCGTCGCTCTCGCCCTCTCGATGGCTGGCGGCGGCTCCTCCTTGATGCCGGGCGAAACCTTCGCGGTCTCGATGGACCTCGGCACCTACGGCGGCAAGCAGGCGGTCTCGGCCTCCGGCGCGATGCGCCTGGGCAGCCAGCTCCAGCTCTCCGCCGGCGCCGGCTTCGGCATCGATAGCGGCACCTTCGGCGCCCGCGCCGGCATCCGCTTCGGCTGGTAAGCTGGTCTAACTACGAACAATGGCCGCCGCGCTGAAAAGCGCGGCGGTTTTGTTTGTGCATGGCTCGCTTGACATATATTTCTCGATATGTAGAAATATTCCTGTATCAAGAAACTACTGGAGCGCCTCATGTCACTGCCGCCAGGAACGCCCAACGTGGTCCCCGCCCTGTTCTACAAAGATCCTCGCGCCGCTCTCACTTTCCTGCAGAAGGCCTTCGGTTTCGAGCCGGACATGACGATCGAGGACGAAACCGGCGCGCTCGTCCACAGCCAGATGAGCTTCGGCAACGGCAGGATAATGGTCGGCATGGAATGGAGCGAGATGCACCGCAGCCCGACCTCTCTCGACGGCCGCAACTCGCAGACGACGCATCTCTACCTGACGGAAAGCGTAGACGCCCACTGCGCCCGCGCCGAAGCAGCCGGCGCCAAAATCCTCGTCCGCCCCGAAACGCAATTCTACGGCGACCGCACCTATCGCGCCGCTGATCCCGAAGGACACATCTGGACGTTCGCCGAGCCGATCAAGGTTGTCGCCGCCGCTGACTGGGACAAGGAGATGAACTTCAAGACCTGGGAACGCGACAAGAGCTGAGCCATGACGCCCGAAGCCTACCTCAAGCTCGCCATGTCGCTGCCCGAAGTCACGGCGGGTTCGCACCAGGCCGGTGGAGACCTGCGCGTCGGCGGCAAGATCTTCTCTTCGCCCGCAGACCGCCCCGGTGGCGCGGCCTACCTGAAGCTCACGCCTGACCAGCAGGCGATGCTGTGCAAGGCGGAGCCGGAGATGTTCGCGCCCGTGCCCGGCGGCTGGGGCCTCAAGGGCGCGACCTGGATCTATCCAAAGAAGGCCGACGCGAAGACGGCCAGGAGCGCGCTCTGGATGGCCTGGCGCAACGCCGCTTCGAAGACGCTGCTCAAGCAACATCCGCCGGAGGCTGCATCTTGAGTGCCACCGCAAAACCGAAACCAGATGTCGACGCCGTGCTCTCGGCCCTCGCCGATCCCGCGCGCCGCCGCGCGATCGAACTTCTCGGCCAGTCCCCGCGCCGCGCCGGCGAGCTTGCCGAATTGCTCAACCTGCCCGCCCCAACCATGAGCCGTCACCTGAAGGCGCTGAAGGAATCCGGCCTCGTCGCCGAAACGCATCCCGAGTTCGACGCCCGTGTGCGCGTCTACGCCCTCAACTCTGCGCGCCTCGGAGATCTCAAGGACTGGCTCGCCAAGGCCGAGCGCGGCTGGAGCGAGCAGCTCTCCGCTTTCGCCCAACACGTCGCCAAAAAGAATGTCGAAAAGCGGAAGTCCAAATGACCTCCCGCGTCGTCGTCTCTGTCCGCGTGCCCTGCTCGCCCATCCAGGCGTTCGAGGTGTTCACCGAAGAGATCGGCGAATGGTGGTCGCATTCCGGCGTGTTTCGCTTCACGCCGAAGGGCCCCGGCGTCATGGCGATCGAGCCGCCGGGCGATGACGGCAAGCGTGGCCGCCTGGTCGAAAAACACGAAGGCGGAAAAGTCTTCGAGATCGGCGACATCCGACAATGGCGGCCCGGCGAACTTCTCGTTGTCGGCTGGCGCCAGGCGAGCTTTGGGCCGGAGCACGCCACCGAAGTGGAAGTGCGCTTCGAGCCCGTAGGCCCCGAAACTCGCGTCACGGTCGAGCATCGCGGCTGGGATAGCGTGCCGCAAAGCCATGTCGCTCGGCACGGCTTCCCCTTGGAATTCCTCTACCAGCATCAAGGCGCGCAATGGCGGGCAGGGCTCGAGAGGCTCAGGCAAATGGCCGCTTCAGCAAATCCTTCATCATCCGGCGCATGATCATCCGTAATAGCTTTTCCCGCGCAACATTGACGGCTGGCGCCCTGCCAGCGTATGCGCGCTGATCCTCAAAGAGGGAGCCTCGAAGAGAGGCACAAAGACATGGCCGGACCAGCCTCCTCTTCATCCTCAGGCATCAATCACGCCCGGGCGAGCAAGTACGGGAAGAACGCGTTCTTCTTCATCATCGTCACCGTCTTCATAGACATGATGGCCTTCGCGGTGATCATGCCATCGCTGCCCTATCTCATCGCCGAGCTGTTGCACGGGCGAGCCGCCGTGCTGGCGGCGAAAGCAGCCGACGTTGCGGGCGACGCCACCATCCTCAAGAACATGATCGCGGATGCAACGCCCTGGGGCGGCTACATCACGATGGTCTATGCGATCATCAACTTCCTCGCCCAACCCGTGCTGGGCAACCTCTCCGACCGCTTCGGCCGCCGCCCTGTCCTGCTCGTCTCGCTCGCAATGCTGGCGGTCGACTTCTTGATCATGGGGGCCGCCCATTCGATCTGGCTGCTCTTCCTCGGCCGCTTCCTCTCGGGTATCTCGGCCGCGACGCACTCCACGGCAGCAGCCTACATCGCCGACACGACAGAGCCGCAGCAGCGTGGCCAGGCCTTCGGCATGCTCGGCGCAGCTTTCGGTCTAGGCTTCATCCTTGGGCCGGCGATCGGCGGCTTCCTCGGCCAGTTCGATCCCCGTTTCCCGTTCTTTGCTTCGGCCGCCCTCGCCGCAATCAACTTCCTCTACGGAGCCTTCGTCCTTCCGGAATCGCTCGACAAGGAACACCGGCGCAAGTTCGACTGGAAGCGCGCCAATGCCTTCGGCGCCTTCAAGCATTTCTCCAAGGTGCCCTACCTTGCCTGGTTCATGCTGGCGCTCGGCCTGTTCAACTTTTCGCACTGGGTCTATCCGGCGACGTTCAACTACTACGCCGCGGTGAACTTCAACTGGTCGCCCGACATGATCGGCGTCGCGCTGGCCGTGGTCGGCGTTGGCTCCGCCGTGGTGCAAGGCGCATTCATCGGACCGGTGATCAAGAAATACGGACCCACGAAGACGGTGATCTTCGGCTTCCTCGTCTGCATCGGCACGTTCGCGGCCTATGCCTTCATCCG
>DASYKO010000392.1:0-4352 GCA_035995285.1 Hyphomonadaceae bacterium
ACGCAGCCAGCAAGGGCTGGGGCTACCTTGAAGCAGCAGAGATCTATTCCGGATCTATGGGCTGGACCAACTGATCCATCGCTGACCGCCCCGCCCGCTCCAGCCGCTCGATCATCAGGAAGCGGGCTTCGGGGATCGGCTTGTTCAGATCAGCAAACAGCCGCTCGGCGAGGAAGTGGCCGGTGAGGCGGAAGCCGTTGTGGATGTCCTGCGGCGTGACGGGCGCCGTCGGATCGACGAGGAACTGGGGGAGCGGCATGAGGCGCGAGAGATAGTCGCCCGCATCCGATCCGCGCACTGCCCGGCCGGATTTCGGGCTGACATGCGTAAGGCCGTCATTGGCGCCGGAGACAGCGCAGCTGGAAAGGTCGAGGCCGAAGCCGAGCATGGCGAGAAGGCCCAGTTCCCAGCGGATGAACAGCGGTGGCCACACGTCCTCATTGCCGAGCATATCCAGCAGCGTTTCGGCTGCATCGTAGAGCGCAGGCTTGGCCTCGCCCTCGGGCAGCGCGGCCGCCAGAATTTCAGCGAGGGCGGACAAAGCCGCAAGCGCATTGGCGTCGGCCATGTAGACAGCGGCGCGCTCGCGCTCTGTCTCGGCGAGCGAGAAAAAGCCGAGCTGATCGTCGTTGCGCGCCTTCCAGGTGACGGCCAGCGTATTGCCCGCCTGCATCGGCCCGCGCTTTGTGCGCGAGGCGCCGCCATGGACCATGCCCCGCCGCCTGCCCTGTTCGCGCGCGAACACTTCGAGGATAGCCCCCGTCTCGCCAAAGCGCCGGAGGCCTAGCGAGATCCCGCGATCACTCCATTCAGCCATGGGATTGGCATAGGTTTACAAACCCCTTGCAGCAACTTGACAAGCTGTTCCTAATAGCTCCATGATTCAGCTCGATCCCGAGACATTCAAAACAGAGCAAGGCGGCGCCTATTGGCGGTTCTGGACGACAGACCGTCTGGGACAGTTCGACATCGCTGTGATGGCGGGAACCGAGGATTTTGCTCCGGAGCCCTCAGCGCTCGAACAGCTTGGCCGTGAGCTCGCACGGATCGATGCGCTGTTCGATGCAGCGCTAGTGGCGGCCAAAGCAGGCTGGGCGAAGACCTATCCCAGGCCAGCGCCGGAGCATGGATGGACGCTGACGCGGCTCGCCATCGAAGAAAACGGCGACACCACGCTCGTTCTCTACGAAGGCGACATCGACACTTACGGCGCGTGGGATGTGGCGATGCGCGATGGTGTGGCGCTCGGCGTGAAGCGGCGCGGAATCTAGCTTTCGCGCTATCTGGCAATCGCCGGAGTAAGGCTGCCCTCTTCCATATAGTCGAATTCCTGTTCCAGGCTGAGGCCGCAATAGCGGCGGGGCCGGCCATTGACCGTGCCGGGCGTGTGCGTCTCGCGCGCGGCCCAGGAGAGGATGGCGTTGTCGAGCCGCGCAAAGCCCGACGAGACGATCACCTGCACATTGTCCATCTTGCCCTCCGCGGAGACGCAGTAGGTGATCATCACCTTCCCTTCCTCACGGCAGCTGCGCGAAGCAGACGGATAGGCAGGGTCCGCGGCGTGAATGCGCTGAGGCGCCGCCACCGAGGCGCCGCTGGGCGCGGCGGGCACGAAGCCGGCCTGCGGCACTTGCGGCTTGTAGAGAACATCGGTGCGCCCCGGACACGCGGCGGGACGCACGCCAACTTCGGTCATCGCGGCGGCGACAGGTTTGGGCGTGGCGACATCCGCCGCCGTCGAGCAGGCCCCGACAAAGCCGCAGGCCCCGATACCGGCAAAGAGCAGCGTCAGGCGCTTCATGTCCATCTCCCTGCGAATGGGCAAAGCCTATAGGGAAGCCGGCCCGGCGCAATCCGGGATGGTTGACGGCCTGCTCATGACAGGCGAGATCGCCTGCAACGAGGACGGCCTCTCCGCGAATTGATCGGCAATTCCGCGGGCATCATCCGGGACGGCCCGGCGAGGATTGAGTCTCATGGCCTGGGTATGGCTTGGCGTTGCCGGCGTTCTGGAAATCGTCTGGGCGTTCGCGCTGAAGCAATCGGCAGGGTTCGCTAAACCAGTCGAGGCGGTCGTGGCAGTCGTCGCCATGATCGCAAGTTTCGTCGTCCTGTCGCTGGCGATGAAGTCCCTGCCGCTGGGCACGGCTTACACGATATGGACCGGCATAGGCGCGGTCGGCGCTTTCCTCCTCGGCATAATGGTTCTGGGCGAAGCGGCGACGCCGATGCGGGTGGGGTCTGCCGTCCTGATCCTCGCGGGGATTGTGGGGCTGAAGCTGTCTTCGCCAGTCTAGGCGGCGCACGCCTGAAACGGCAGGAAACGCCGCCCTCACAACAAGATCAGGAAACCCTCATGTCTCCATCGGGACGGCGCGGCCGGTCCCGCGAGAGAACCTGCGTATCGGGACTAGCCATTCAGGCAGCCCAAATCGCGGAGGCAAACGTGACCCATTCATTCAAGATCGCTGCTCTGGTTCTCTCCGGCTTCGCCCTGTGCGGGCCGGCATTCGCCGATAAAGACGCTTTCAAAGCGGACTTCACCTTCAGCAAGAATCTCTCCGTTGAAGCGAACTACGCCAACTTCGAGCGCACCGCGAACAAGGCCTGCCGCGTCGACGTGCGCCTCGCCGGCGGTCTCGCGAACAAGAAAAGCATCGAAGCCGACTGCAAGACGCGCCTTCTGGCCGACGCCGTCGCCGCTAGCGGCAAGCAGGACCTGATCGCCCTGCACGCAGAGCGCACCGGCGCGAGCATCCAGGTCGCCAAGGCGAACTGACCCCGTATCGCGATCCTGACCGCGCTTACCGGGGGCTGACCCTCCGGGAGCGCGGTTTGCCGCGCCCGCCGGGCGGCGCCGGATGAAGCCCGGCACTATCCTGACGTCTGGACTTGGCCCGGTTGCTTCCCTCAAAGCAGCCGGGCTTCTCTCAGGCTATTTGCAACCCCAACCCAACGCGGCTAATCAAATCCAGGACGGGCGCGCGAGCGCTGGTTCGGGCGGGGGCCCTTTGTCCTCTATGATCGAGCCGTTCGGACGCTTCAGGTCCGGCGCGGCAGGGCGACTGGATGGCCGAGAAAGATCAGTTCCGGCAACGCGCGCACAAGCTGCATGGGGTAACCGTCGATCCGACACGCAACCAGGTGCGCGGCGCCGACATCGTCGTCCAGCTCGAACCCAAGGTCATGGACGTGCTCTGCGTGCTGCTGGAGCAGCCGGGCGTTGTGATCTCGCGCGATGACCTGATTTCGCACGTCTGGGGACTGGAGTTCGTTTCCGACGAAAGTGTGACGCGGGCGATCTCGCTGCTCCGCCGCGGCTTCCGCGACGCCGATGGCGGACGCGAATACATCGAGACGGTGCCCAAGCGCGGCTATCGCATCATGGCCGATGAAGCGGCGACGCCCATCGCGCCGGTAAAGGTCGAGCCGGCGCCGCGCAAGACGGGACCCTCGATCGCCGTGCTGCCGTTTGCGGACATGAGCCCGGGCGGGGAGCAGGAACACTTCGCGGACGGGGTCGCAGAGGAGATCATTAACGCGCTGATCCGCGTGCATGAGCTGCGCGTGATCGGGCGGACATCGTCTTTCTCGTTCAAGGACAAGGAAGAGACAATTCCCGGCATCGCCACCGCGCTGGACGTGAATCACGTGCTGCAGGGCTCGGTGCGAAAACACGGGCACCGCCTGCGCATCTCTGCCCAGCTGATCGAAGCGGCGAGTGAGCGGCATATCTGGTCGCAGACGTTCGATGGCAGTTACGACGACGTGTTCGACCTGCAGGAGAAGATCGCCAACGCGACGGCGGCGAGCCTCAAATCGCTGTTCCGCGGAGAAAGGGCCATGGCCGACGCAGCCGCCCTGCCCCGCCTCGCCGAAAGGCTGACCGCCAGCCGTGAAGCCTACGATCTCTTCCTGCGCGGCCGGTCGCTCAGCGCGCGCATCCACGGCGATGGCGTTCTGCAGCAGGCCGTCGCCTGTCTTGAGCGCGCCGTGCTGCTGGATACGCAATTCGCCGAAGCGTGGGCGGAACTGGCGAACGCGTACGCGCAGATCTCGGTCTACAACGCCGTTGACGACCGGCACGCGCTGGTGACCCGATCCTTCAATGCAGCCGCCCGCGCCATCGAGATCAAGCCCGACTATGGATATCCAAGGACCGTTCAGGCGTTCTGCCGCCTCGCCGTGAACGACATTCCCGGCGCGTTGCGACTCTCAAGGGAAGGCATGGATCTGGGCCCGGACAATCCGGATTCGATCTGGCGCTATGGCTATTGCCTCGCCGTCATCGGCCGCATCAAGGACGCGATGCCGTACCTGAAGACAGCGGCGGAGCTTGATCCGCTGCAAGG
>DASYKO010000393.1:0-5959 GCA_035995285.1 Hyphomonadaceae bacterium
GACCACCGTCCGCATCGCGCTCGGCATTCTCGGCGTTTTCCTTCTGATGGCTCTGCTGGCGCCGATGATCGCGCCGGAGGATCCGCTGACGGGATCGCTCGCAGACAGGCTGGCGCCGCCGGCGTGGGCGAAGGGCGGTTCCCTCAATCACATCCTCGGGGCCGACGATCTTGGCCGCGACATACTGAGCCGGCTCATCTATGGCGCGCGCGTTTCGATGCTGGTTGCAGCCTCGGCCATTGTGATCGCCGGAGCGCTGGGAACGCTGGTCGGCATGACCGCGGGATATCTTGGCGGATGGACGGACCGCATCCTGATGCGCATCGTCGACCTCGCGCTGTCGTTTCCGATCGTGATGCTCGCCCTGCTCTGTGCAGCGCTGTTCGGGCCGTCGCTGATCAACATCATCCTGGTGATGGCGCTGGTGCTGTGGGCGCCGTATGCGCGAATGGCGCGAGGCGAGACGCTGCGAGTCAAGACGCTGGACTATGTCGACCTGGCGCGTACGGCGGGCGTGGCTGATCCCATCATCCTGGCGCGGCATATCCTTCCCAACATCTCCGGCTCCCTGATTGTGCTTGCGACCTTGCAGGTGGGGACGGTGATCATCCTTGAAGCCTCGCTGAGCTTCCTTGGCGTGGGCGTACCGCCGCCGACGCCTTCATGGGGATCGATGGTGGCGGATGGGCGTAACTTCATTGCCTCGGCGTGGTGGGTGAGCCTGATCCCGGGGCTTGCCGTGCTGGCCATCGTGCTGGCGGCCAACCTGCTAGGAGACATGCTGGCGGACCATCTCAATCCGGACAGGCGGCGGGAGACGGGCCTGTGACTCTGCTCGAGACCCACGATGTCGGCGTGTCCTTCCTTTACCGGGGGACGCGCGTTGCGCCGATCAAGGGCGTGTCGTTCTCGGTTGCGGCGGGAGAGAGCGTCGGGATCGTCGGCGAATCCGGTTCGGGAAAATCGACGCTGGCGCTGGCCCTGCTCCGCCTGATCCCGCCGGCGCGGGGGCTTCAGGTCAGCGGACAAATCAGGTTCGGCGGGCGGGACGTACTGGCCATGAGCGCGAAGGAGTTGAGCGAGTATCGCGGCGCCGGTGTTGCGCTCATCCCGCAGGATCCGATGACGTCGCTCAACCCGACGCTGACCATTGGCCGCCAGATCGGAGAAGCGTCGGCGCTTTCCGGGGGCGGCGATGTCTCTGTGCAAGTCGTGGAAGCCCTGCGCGCCGTGCAGATGCCGGAGCCGGAAGCGCGGATTGCATCCTATCCTCATCAGCTAAGCGGTGGGATGCGGCAGCGGGCGGTCGGGGCGGTCGCCATCGCTCGCGCGCCAAAACTGCTGATTGCGGATGAGCCGACAACGGCGCTCGACGTCACGGTACAGAAGAAGTTCCTGGACATGCTCGTCTCGCTGCGCCGGACACGCGGGATGGCGATGCTGCTGGTGAGCCATGATCTTGGCGTAGTGGCGCGCGTGTGCGAGCGCATCATCGTGATGTATGCCGGGCAGATCGTGGAGGACGGGCCGGCGCAGGACATTCTTGCGCAGCCGCGGCACTGGTACACGGCGGCGCTGGTGGCGAGCGCGCGGAGCGTCGCTGCTGGAGCGAAGCGCCTGCCCGTCATTCCGGGCGCGCCGCCGCAGCTGAATGCACGGCCTCCTGGTTGCCGCTTTTCGCCCCGCTGCGCCAATGCAAAGCCCGAATGTGCAGAACCGCCTGCGCTCACGGTGCAGCCGGATGGCCGCCGCCTGCGCTGTCATTTTCCGCGGGGAGCGGCATGAGAGCGCCAATCCTCGCTGCCAAGGGCATCGTCAAGACGTTCGGCGGTCGCCGGGCGACCATGCTTGGGCCGGAGGCGCAGGCGGTCCGCGCGCTCGATGGCGTCGATATGGAAGCGCATGCCGGGCGGACGCTGGGCATTGTCGGCGAGTCAGGATCGGGCAAGACGACGCTCGCTCGCCAGCTGCTCATGCTGGACCAGCCGAGCGAAGGCGAGATCCTGTTCGATGGGCTGAGCGTGGCGCATATCGCTGGAGAGCGGCGGCGCGATTTCCGGCGGCGCATCCAGCCGGTGTTCCAGAACCCCTACTCCTCGCTCGATCCACGCATGCGCGTGGGAGAGATCATCGCCGAACCGATGCGCGTGGCAGGAACGACGCCTGTCGAACGCCGCGAGCGTGTTATCGGCGCGCTTGTGAAGGTGGGCCTGTCGGCCGACGATGCGAGGCGGTTTCCGGGTGAGTTCTCCGGAGGACAGAGGCAACGGATTGCGATTGCGCGCGCCATCGCATCGCGACCGGACCTGATCATCCTCGACGAGCCGGTCTCCTCGCAGGACATTTCGGTGCGGGCGCAGATCCTCAACCTGTTGAAGGACCTGCAGGAGGAAACCGGCGTCGGCTTCATCCTGATCACGCATGACCTCTCGACCCTGCGCTTCATGTGCGACGAGGTGATGGTGATGCATCGCGGAAAAGTCGTGGAGCGCGGGGATCCGGCCCGCATCTGCGATCATCCGGAAAACGCGTATACACGGGAGCTGGTGTCGTCTGTTCTTTCCATTGATTGACTGGCCATCGATGTCCGGAACTGGCTGGCGGGAGCTAGACACATATGTCGTATAATGATTGAACGGATGGCGTGATTTTGGACGTCCTGGCGGCGTCTTCGAGGCTTGGAGCCGTGGCGTGAAGACCGCATGAAAGCTCAGGTGGGCATTGTCGGCGGAGGGCCGGCGGGGCTTCTCCTCGCCCACCTGCTGCATCAGGCGGGCATAGCGTGCGTGGTGATTGAACGCCGCGACCGGGCTTATGTCGAAGGCCGCGTGCGGGCCGGCGTGCTGGAGCAGACCACGGTCGATATCATGCACCGGTTGGGTCTTGCAGAGCGGCTGGATCGTATCGGACTGCCGCATGACGGGTTCTCAATTTCGTTCGACGACGAGATATTCCGCATCGATCTCGCCGGGCTCACCGGCGGCAAGCGCGTCTTCGTCTATGGGCAGCAGGAGGTGATGAAGGACCTCTATGATGCAGCCGAGGCGCCCGGGCTGTCTGTCGTATTCGATGCGGAGAATGTTGCCATTCACGGCGTGAATAGCGACCGGCCCTCGATAACGTGGGATGGGAAGAACGGGCCGCGGCAGCTCGATTGTGATTTCGTTGCGGGGTGTGACGGCTCGCATGGCGTCTCGCGCGCTGCTATCCCGAAAGACGTGATCCGGGAATATGAGAAGGTCTATCCGTTCGGCTGGCTCGGTATTCTTGCCGATGTGCCGCCGGCAGATCATGAACTCATCTATGCCAGCCATCATCGCGGCTTTGCGCTGGCCAGCATGCGATCGAAGACGCGCAGCCGGTATTACATCCAGGTGGGGATGGACGAGAAGCTGGAGGACTGGACGGACGATCGCATCTGGGATGAGCTTTCGCTACGCCTCGGCGCGCGCGGACGGGCGGGCATGATGCGCGGCGCCTCGTTCGAAAAGAGCATTGCGCCGCTGCGCAGTCTGGTAACCGAGCCGATGCGGTATGGGCGGCTGTTTCTAGCAGGCGATGCGGCGCACATCGTGCCGCCGACGGGAGCGAAGGGGCTGAACCTTGCGTCGTCGGACGTGCTGTTCCTCTCCGAGGCGCTGATTGATTTCTACAAGTCCGGCTCGGCTGCCGGCATTGACGCCTACTCTGCCCGCGCCCTGTCGCGTGTGTGGAAAGCGGAACGGTTCTCGTGGTGGTTTACCGGCGTGACGCACCGCTTGCCGACGCAGACGCCGATGGAGCGGCGCATGCAGGTGGCCGAGATCGACTATATCCGCCAGTCCATCGCCGCGCAGACGACGCTGGCGGAGAATTATGTCGGGCTGCCTTTGGTGAGTGGATAGTGTGGACTGGCGGAGCGGCAGGACTATGATCGAGCAAACCGGGAGAGCGCCATGTCCGTTGTCGTAACTGGCGTCACACGCGTGGATGCAAAGACCGTCGAAGGCTTCTCCAGCATCGGCGTGGCGACCGCACATGAGGCGCAGGGGCGCAAGGGTCTGCTCGCGGCATACATGCGCCCGATCTATCGGCCGGCGCACATGGCCGGGCCTGCGGTGACATGCGAAGTGGCGCCGGGCGATAACTGGATGATCCACGTCGCGGTGGAGCAATGCCAGCCGGGCGACGTTCTCGTCGTAGCGCCGACCTCGCCCTGCGAGGATGGATATTTTGGCGAGCTGCTGGCGTCGTCGCTGCGTGCGCGGGGCGTGAAGGGGCTGATCATCGATGCCGGCGTGCGCGATGTGGCCGACCTGACGAAGATGCAGTTTCCGGTGTGGTCTAAGGCGGTGTCGGCGCAGGGCACGGTGAAGGAAACGCTGGGCAATGTGAACACGCCCATTGTGTGCGCAGGGCAGCTGGTGAACCCGGGCGATCTCGTGATTGCGGATGACGATGGCGTGGTTGTCGTGCGCAGGAGTGAAGCGGCGGCGGTGCTGGTGGAGTCTCAGAAGCGGGAGGCGAACGAAGCGGAGAAGCGCAAGGCGCTGCAGGCCGGCACGCTGGGGCTCGATCTCTACAAGATGCGCGAGCGGTTGGCGGCCAAGGGACTCAGATACGTGAAGAGCCCGGAGGAAGGTTGAAGAATGACGCTTCGGGCCATCCCTTGCATCGTGATGCGCGGCGGCACGTCGAAGGGCCTCTATTTTTTGGCCTCGGACCTGCCCAGTGAAGTTGCGGCGCGCGACCGTGTGCTGCTCGCGGCTATGGGCTCGCCGGATGCGCGGCAGATCGATGGCATGGGCGGGGCGCATCCGCTGACGTCGAAAGTGGCGGTGGTGTCGAAATCGGCGCGGGCGGATGCAGATGTGGATTATCTCTTCCTGCAGGTCGTTCCCGACAAGGCGGAAGTCTCGGATAGCCAGCCTTGCGGCAACATTCTTGCTGGCGTGGGGCCGTTCGCAATCGAGAAGGGCCTGATGAAGTCGGGGCAAGCAGTTACCGACGTGCGCATCTTCATGGTCAACACGTCTGCGATCGCTGTGGCGCGTGTGGAGACGCCGGGCGGCGTTGTGACCTACGAAGGCGATGCGCGGATCGATGGCGTGCCGGGGACGGCAGCGCCGGTGATGACGGATTTCCTCGACGTCGCCGGATCGAGCTGTGGGGCGCTGCTGCCGACTGGGCATGCGCGCGACGTGTTCGAAGGCGTCGAGGTCACCTGTATCGACAATGGAATGCCGGTTGTGGTGATGCGGGCGAAGGATCTGGGAAAGAGCGGTTATGAAACACCCACTGATCTTGAAGCTGATACTGCGCTGAAGGCGAAGGTTGAGGCGGTGCGGCTCGCTGCCGGGCGCGCGATGAACCTGGGTGATGTGACGAAGAAGACCGTGCCGAAGATGACGTTGATTGCTCCGCCGCGGGACGGTGGCGCGGTGGCGACGCGCACATTCATTCCGCATCGCGTGCATGAGGCGATCGGCGTGCTTGGCGCGGTAAGCGTGGCGACGGCGTGTGCGCTCAAGGGTTCGGTTGCGGAAGGAATTGCACAGCTGGACGGCTTCAGCGGCAACGGCCGCGTGCAAATGGATGTCGAGCATCCAACCGGCTTATTCACGGTGGACATGGAGATCGAAACGACGGGCGACGAGCTGAAGGTGAAGCGCTCCGCCCTCCTCCGTACGGCGCGCAAGCTGATGGACGGACAGGTGTTTGTGCCGGCCTCCGCATGGGGCGGCGCATGACGCGGATCGCGCTGATCGGGCTGGGCGAAGTCGGCGGCATACTGGCCGAGCATTTTGCCTCGCGTGCAGGCCTCACGGCGTTCGACCTGAAGTTCAGCGATCCGGCCAGCGCGCCGTCGCGCTGCGCCAAGCGGCTGCAGATGTTCGCCGGCGCCACGGCGACCGATGCGGCTTCGGTTGCGGATGTAGTGATCTCTGCCGTGACAGCCGCGCAGACGCTGGCGGCGGCG
>DASYKO010000394.1:0-8273 GCA_035995285.1 Hyphomonadaceae bacterium
GCAGATCTCGCGGGGCGTCGGAACGCCGTCGCGCGATTTCACGAGAGCCGTCTTCGACTCTTCACGGATGATGTCCATGCAGAGTTCGACGCACTCATCGCAGATGAATACGGTCGGTCCAGCAATGAGTTTTTTGACCTCATGCTGGGACTTGCCGCAGAACGAGCAATACAGCGTATTCTTGCTGTCGCCGCCTGAAGTGGTCTTGCTCATAGACACCTCAATACACGCCCAAGCACATGTCGCTCGCGGGTGTTGATCCGGAACGCAGAACCTCGAACCTTATATTTCAATTGTTTCCGATAGGTTCAAGGCAGCCTATCGGAACATAGCAAGCTGGGCGCCGCAAGGTTACGGAGCGGCCCCAACTGCAGACGAATCTGCCGGAAAACCCAGCAAATGCCCCGCTTTAGTCGGTCGGGGAGGCCCGTTTCTCGAAGACCTTGTCAACAATTCCGAACGCCTGGGCCTCGGACGCGGTCATGAACGAATCGCGGTCCAGGGTCTTTTCGATGTTCTCGTAGGGTTGTCCGGTGTGCTTAACGTAAATCTCGTTAAGCCTTTTTTTGGTCTGCAGGATGTCCAGGGCGTGCCGTTCGATGTCCGAAGCGACGCCGCGGAACCCGCCCGAAGGCTGGTGTACCATCACCCGGGAATTCGGGGTCGCGAACCGCATGCCCTTCTCCCCTGCACACAGCAGAAGCGCGCCCATCGAGGCCGCCATGCCGATGCAGGCGGTGGATACCGGGCAGCGGATGTATTGCATGGTGTCGTAGATCGCGAGGCCCGAATGGACGTAGCCGCCCGGGCTGTTGATATACATTGCGATCTCTTTCTTGGGGTTTTCGGACTCCAGATAGAGAAGCTGTGCCGTAACCGTCGCGGCCATCACATCGTCCACCCCGCCCGCCACGAAGACGATCCGGTCCTTCAGGAGGCGGGAAAAGATGTCCCAGCGCTCAAGGCCACGGCTGGTCTGCTCGTTGACCTGGGGCAGGATCCCGATCGCGCGGGTGAATTCGTCCATGGCTAGTTCTTCTTTCTTGGGCCGATTCAGGGCCGTCAGACTCAAATCAGGGCAGGCCTAACAATATCCGAACGCAGCCCCACAAGTGCAAGGGGGACGCTGGGACTGGGTCAAATCCAGCGTTTGGCGGCTTCCAGGCTGTCCGCCGGGCTGGTGTTGAAGGCGATCCGGGCTCTGGGCGCATGGTTACGCACGGCCTCCAGCACCTTTTCCAGCAATCGGACAGTCTCCTTGGGCTCCCTGAGACCTCCACCAATGACCACCACCTCATAGGGAGTCGTGGATAACTGGCGCGCCACCTTGTCCGCTTCGCCCTCCCCGAAGCCGATCAGGCACATGTCGGCGTCGATTCCCGAGCCCCTGAAGCTGGCATGAGCGGCGTCGAGCACGCTTTGGACCATCGCTGCGTTCATGCCGGCGAGAATGCCGGGCTTCGAATAGTCGATGGCTGCCGGATCGATGCCGACAAGCAGAGCTCTCGGATTTCCAGTCATGCCGCCTGAACGCCTCCCAGGCGCTCAGGTTTCCCTAAGAAGTGTGCGGCGGGACGCCGCTATTCTTCGCCGACTTCCTTCATCAGCTCTTCGCGGCTGACCTTCTTCTCGGTCACGTTGGCCTTGGCGAGGATGAGGTCGACCACCTTCTCCTCGTAGATCGGCGCGCGGAGCTGGGCCTGGGCGCCCTGGTCGCGGCGGAGGAAGTCGAAGGCCTCCTGAGCCTGCGGTCCGTACTTCATGGCCTCGCGGCGCATGGCTTCCACGAGTTCCTTTTCCTCGATCTTGATGTCGGCGCGGCGGCCGATCTCGGCGAGCACGAGGCCGAGGCGCACGCGGCGTTCGGCGATCTTCTGGTACTCGGTCTTGAGCTCATCATCCGACTTGCCCTTGTCTTCGTCGGACAGGCGGCCGGCTTTCTGCTCTTCCTCGAACTGTTTCCAGATCTGGTCGAACTCGGCCCTCACCATCAGCGGCGGCAGTTCGAACGAGTGGCGCTCGTCGAGCGCATCGAGCAGCACGCGCTTCACCTGCTGGCGCGAGGCGGCGTTGAGGTCGCCCGAGAGCTGCGTCTTGATGGCGTTCTTGAGGGCGTCGAGGTTTTCGAGGCCGAGCGTCTTGGCGAGTTCCTCGTCGATCGCGGCGTCCTTCGCCTTCTTCACTTCGGTGACCTTCACCTCGAAGAGCGCGGCTTTGCCCTTGAGGTTCTCGGCCTGGTAGTCTTCCGGGAAGGTGACGTTGACGTTCTTCTCGTCGCCCGCCTTGGCGCCGACGAGCTGGTCCTCGAAGCCCGGAATGAAGCGCCCGGAGCCGAGAACGAGCGAAGCGCCTTCGGCCGCGCCGCCATCGAACTTCACTCCGTCGATCGAGCCGACGAAGTCCATCGTGATCTGGTCGTCCTTCTCGGCGGCGCCGTCCTTCGTCTCATAGACCTTGTTGTTGTTGGCGAGGCGCTGGAGAGATTCGTTGATCTCTTCCTCGCTCGGCTCGGCGACCATCTTCTCGATGGGCAGGCCGGTGTAATCGGCGGGCTCGAATTCCGGCATCACCTCGAAGGTGACGGAGTATTCAAGGTCGGCCTCGCCGGAGATCAGCTTGTCCTGGTTCGCCTCGAAGTTGAATTTCGGGTTGGACGCGGGGCGGAGCGACTTGTCCTCCAGCGTCTTGGCGTAGGTTTCCTGCACCGTGTCGTTGACCACGTCGGTCATGATCGACTTGCCGTACATCTTCTTGATGTGGGCGGCGGGAACCTTGCCCGGGCGGAAGCCCTTCAGGTTCACCTTGGGCTGCAGTTCGTTGATCTTGGCCGCCAGCTTGGCGGTAAGATCGCCCTTGGGAACGGAAACGCGGTATTCCCGCGAAAGACCTTCCGATTTCGTCTCGGTGACGTTCATCACAGCAACCCTGGATCACATGAATGGTAACACCCCGCGGACGGCGCAGCGCCGGCGGGGGAAGCGGGGGGTTCTTACACAGCGAGGGACGGGCTGTCTACGCGGGGTTTTGGTTAGGCGCAGCCCGGGTTTCAGGGGTCTTCGTGGAAGGGCAGCTCGATGCCATGCGCCTTGAGAGCCGCCTTGTAACCATTGAGGTATCCCGCCAACTGGTCCCGGATGCCCATGAGCTCCTCCTTGGCGTCCTCCGGCAGGCTGCCCTGGTCGAGAATGTCCTCTATCCTCGAGTAGAAGCTGAACAGGGTGTCGCCCTGGATCAGCACGCCCGGAACTTGCGGTTCGGGTGGCGCATGACGGCAGTGTTGACCTGATCCGAATAGATATCGATCGCTTCAATGCGCATTGAGATTCCCCCAGAAGGCTGGCTTGCCGAGCCGAAGCTCGAAGAGCGTAGGCTGGTGCGGGTGGAGGGACTCGAACCCCCAAAGGTTTCCCCGGCAGGACCTAAACCTGCTGCGTCTACCAATTCCGCCACACCCGCGCGTAGCGCGGCACAGATAGAATGGCCGGGGCCCGAAGGCCAGCCCAGCGCCCTCCTACGGCGTCGTGTCCCGAAGCTGGACCGACAAGTGCTCCCGCGGCGCGACATACGTGTTGAGCGCCTTGAACGTCAGGCTGAGCTTCGAGGGATCCGGCACGTTCTTGATCAGCAGCGTGAAGGTGGAACCGGCCTTCACCGTGAAGACATGGCCCTCGTCATAGGCGCCTTCGGGGCCGGAATTCTCGAGCACATAGTCGACCGGGCTGGAATTGATCACCGACACCGGCACAACCGTGGTGTTCGGCATCGGCTTGTCGACCTCGATCTTCAGTGTGCCGCGAACCACCGCTTCGACGTTCTCGCGTCTGCCGATCAGGTTGTCATTGTAGATCGCAACCGTATGGCCGGCCTTGAGGGCAGCCTTCACGCCGTCCGAAGTCTCGGTGGCGGTGAGAACCAGCGTCGCGGTGCGATGGCCGCCATGTTCCAGATCATAGTCCCAGTCGATCAGGCCATGGATATCCGACGTGCCGAGTATGGTGAGGTTGTTGTCGAGCGCGATCTTGAACGCCTCGTCAGACATGTCCGCGCCGTTGGCGACTTCGATGCCGTGCAGCAGGCCAGACTTGATGAACTCGGCATGCACCGGATCGAGCGTGGCGATCCCGTTCGGCGTCTGCGAGGTCCAGTACGGATGGTTCCAGAAGGTGAAGCCGCCCTGGGCATTGGCTTCCTTCAGCTGCTCGCGCGCGGCATCCGCGGGATTGAGGCCGGCCTTGGGCAGGAGCTTGTTGGCGTCGGTGATGAAGACCGCATTCATGTGACCCGGCTGGATCACCAGCTTGGTGATCTCCGATCCGTTGATCACGAGCAGCGGCTGTTTGTTCACGCCCTGGGAATTGGCCGTCACCTTCGCCGCGTCCGTGGCGATCTGGAACGAGCGGTTACGGTCCTTGTGCGGGATGTCCGCGGCCTTAGGCTGGTATTCGAGATGTTCGCTGACCGCCATCGCAAAGAGCCCGTCCCGCTTGGCTTCTTCCACGCGCACATCCGGCCACACCGAGCCATCCGAGAAAACGGAGTGCGTGTGCAGGTCGACGGCGAGCACCGAGCGGCCATCGGCCAGCTTCGGGAAATCAATCCGCCGCGCCTGCGCGATCTCGACATCATGCGCCGATGCGCTCGCCGTAAATGCGAGACCCAATGCAATGGCAGTAAGCGTGCGACGCATCCCTGACCCTCCCGTGAAGCTGCAACGCCTTCTGCTACGCGGAGGTGACGGACGGATGACGCCTATGGATTGGGCTTATACAGAGCCCTGATCGTCTCGCGCAGCGCCTGATCGAGATCCTCGGCTGTCATCCCCGGCCCTGCCCTGCGGCCGGCGTCGCCGTGCATCCAGGCGGCGGCGCAGGCGGCGTCGAACGCATCCAGGCCCTGGGCGAGAAGCCCGCCGATCATGCCGGCGAGGACATCGCCTGATCCGGCGGTGGCAAGGAAGGGCGTGGAGCGCGTGTTCACGACGGCCCGGCCATCAGGCGCTGCGATTACCGTGTCCGGGCCTTTGAGGAGGACAACAGCGTTTGCCTGATCCGCCGCAGCGCGGGCGGCGGCGACGCGGCCTCCTGAGAAAGCAAGAAGCGCCGGGAAGAGGCGCTCGAACTCTCCGGCATGGGGCGTCAGCACGGTCGGCGCCTTGATCAAGGCGCGGAGAGAGGCGGCCTCGCCTGCGAACACGCTGAGCGCGTCTGCGTCCAGCACCATCGGGCGGCCATTGCGGGCGAGGGCTTCGACAGCAGCGCGCGTGCCCGGGTTCACGCCGGCTGCCGGGCCGATCACCACAGCGGCGCGCTCGGCCACGCCCACAAGATCGATGGCGTTGGCGAAACTGGTCGTCATCACGGCGGTGACGGATGCGGCGGCGACCGCTAGCGCCGAAGGCGGTGTTGCAAGCGTCACCAGCCCTGCCCCGATGCGCAGCCCCGCCTGCGCGGCGAGCCGCGCGGCGCCGGTGTTGGCCACACCGCCGGATACGACGACGAGACGGCCACGCTGATGCTTGTGCGTTGTGACGTCGGGCCAACGCAGCGAGCCGGACCAGAGCTCAGGCGAATTCTCCCGCAAGCGATTGCCGCCGACCTCGGCCATGAAAGGCCCGAAGCCGATCTCTGCGACGATGATGTCTCCACCGAGAGATGCCGCAGGCTGGAGCACGTGCGCGGGTTTCTTGGCCCCGAAGGTGATGGTCGCGCCCGCGCGGATCGCGGGTCCGGGGACTTCGCCGGTGTCGCCCATGACGCCGGAGGGCACATCGATCGCGACGACTGCCGCGCCAGACGCGTTTACCTGCTCGACCGCAAACGCCGCCTCGCCCGAGAGAGGGCGCGAAAGCCCGGCGCCGAACAGGCCATCCAGGACGATGTCGCCTGCCTGCAGCCGCAGATCCTCCAGCGGATGATGCGCCCCGACCCACGACTTCGCCGCGTTGGCGCCGTCAGGCGTGCGCGGCGAAGTCGAGCCAAGCTCGTGCACCACCACGCGGCGGCCTAGCTCAGCCAGGCGCAGCGCCGCAACGAACGCATCCCCGCCATTGTTGCCCGGCCCCGCCAGCACCACGACGCGCCCATGCGGATGGCGCCCGTGCAGCGCTTCTGCACACGCCCGCCCCGCCCGCTTCATCAACTCGGCGAGGGAGATCCCAGCCTCAACCGCCCGCTGCTCGCAGACGCGGACTTCGGCGCAGGTGAGGATAAGCGTGGTCATGAGAAACTGCTGATCCGGATCATTGCGTCAAAAAGCCTAGCACGTGCGGCTCCCTTCGCGAGTCCGTTCGCCATTCACGCTCGCCGCACCACGAGAGTCACCCAGCGCGCTTCCCTGCCATCTTCGGTCCTGTCCCATACAATCTCCAGCCTGTGGCGAGCGAGGACGGCTTCCATCTCTTCACGGCGCCACATCACGATCTGGTAGTCGCCGGTTGGCTCCGCCTCGACGCGCTCGCCGTCGCCCAGTTGAAACGAGAACAGCAGCAGCCCGTCCGGAACCAGCGCGGCCGCCATCCGTGCGATCACGCCATCCACCAGCGGCCGCGCGATGTGCTGGATCACGTAGAGCGCGACGAGACCGTCATACGGACCGCCAAGGTCGTCCTCGATGAGGTCCAGCCGCTCCACGCGTTTGCCTCGCTTGGCCTGGACCGCGATGAAACCTGCCGAGATATCGGTGCGCCGCACGGTGAGGCCGTGGCTTTCCATCAAGTCCGCATCCCAACCGGGCCCGGACGCCACCTCAAGAATGCGACCCTCCGGCTTCACACGCGCCAAGAACAGATCGAGGGCCTCATCGCGGGAGTCAAAATGGCTTGCCCGCGTCACCTCGGCATAGCGCTCGGCATAGCTGTCGTACGCTTCTACCGTGCGACGGTTCTCGTCCGCGGGATCAGAAGACATCGTCACCTTCCATTCCAAACAACTCAGGTCACCACAGTCGCGGCCTCTGACCCGAGTTCCAGCACAGCCAGCTTCCCACTGCGGCGCGTAAGCTTGGTGATCGAGCAATGACCCGGCTTGAAGATGACGACGCGATCATCTCCTGTCAGCAGGCCGACGATCGCGTTGATAGCGACGAAGTGGGAGAATACCGCGGTCTCGTCCTGCAGCTTCTCCACGGCGGCGAGCGTGCCTTTGCGCCAGGCGTCGAACTCAGGCCCGAGGTCGCTCCACTTGCCGCCCATGATCGAGCGGATCCAGACGCCGCGGTCTTCTATTCCAGGTGGCGTGATGATCTCGCCGACGCCGGCCTCGATCCGGGCATGGGTCTCCATCAGCTTCTCGTACGGGGCAGCTGTTTCCCTGCACCTTTGAAGCGGCGAGACGATCGCCCGCTTGGCCCCGAGCGTGGCCACGGCCTCGGCCGCCTCCGCCGCCTGGCGAGCCCCGAGTTCGGACAGGCCGGGGTTGGGATGGGCGCTGAAGCTCGCCGCAGGCTCGCCATGCCGGATCAGGTAGATCATCTCGAAAAGGCCCGTCTTTGTTGCGGTTTTCGGTCGTCTAGCACGCTAGCCGATCCGCCGCCTGTGGATAAGCCGGAAGCCTATCGCACTAGATTTAGGCGCCAATGATCAATACTCAGGCGCCTTGGAACTCGCCGCACGACTTTCAGGCGCCTGCCCTACTCCACCCTCACGTCCTCGTGCATGGGAGAGCAGCGCTGCGCGGGGTTCCGCGGCGGGGTTCTTCAGGGACATGACATGAAGAAGATCGAGGCGATCATAAAGCCGTTCAAACTCGACGAGGTGAAGGAGGCTCTTCACGCCGTCGGACTGCAGGGCATGACGGTTTTCGAGGTGAAGGGCTTCGGGCGCCAGCGCGGCCACACCGAGCTTTATCGCGGCGCCGAGTACATCGTGGACTTCCTTCCCAAGCTGAAGATCGAAGTTGTTGTGAGTGACCACCAGTTGGAGGCCGCTTTGGGGGCCATCACCAAGGCCGCACAGACTGGCAAGATCGGCGATGGGAAGATATTCGTGTCCGAAATCGCAGACGTCATCCGCATTCGCACGGGCGAGACGGGCGACCAGGCGATCTGAGCCGCATTTCTGGGGTTCGGGAATATTCAACGGATCGGCGCGCCGGGCGCCGGGTGAAACGGAGGGACTAGGTGTCCGACGCAATCTTCAAGACAATCAAAGAAAAAGACGTGCAGTACGTCGATCTGCGCTTCACCGACATGCGGGGTAAGCTGCAGCACGTCACCTTCGACCTCTCGATGGTCGACAAATCCCTGTTCGTCGACGGCACGATGTTCGACGGCTCGTC
>DASYKO010000395.1:0-4816 GCA_035995285.1 Hyphomonadaceae bacterium
GATGCTGGCGGCGGCAGGCTTGCCGGCAGCGGTGCGCTGCGACGGCGGCTCGATGCCGTGATCGATGGCGTTGCGGATGATGTGGAGGAGAGGCTCGAACAGGGCTTCGACCACGGCCTTGTCGGCCTTGGTGTCTTCGCCTTCGGTAGAAAAGCTCACCTGCTTGCCGAGAGCGCCGGCGGTTTCGCGCACCAGGCGGGGGAAGCGGCCGAACACGCGCTCCAGCGGCAGGACGCGCAGATCGAAGACGGAGCGCTGCAGGTCTGCTATGTGGCGGTCGAGAAGCTCGTGCTGCGTCTTGAGGCCCGCGGCGAGGGCCGGGGCGTCTCCCCCTTCAGCAGCGAGGCGCGCAAGGTGTCCCAGAGCATTCTTGGCGACCATCAGCTCGCCGGTGAGATTGACGATGCGGTCAACCTTTTCGATCTCGACCCGGATGGTCGTCGCTGTTTCGCGTGGGCCGGCCACAACCGCCTCCGGCGCGGCGCCCGAGAGTTCCGCCTCCATCGCGGCGGCGAGCGCCTTGCTGTCGGCAGAGGCGGCTTCAACCGCGGCAGTGGAGCGGCCAAGCGCGAGGAGCACATTGGCCGCAGCGCGTGCGGCTGCCCCGGTGCGACCTGCTTCCATTTCCGAGCTGGTCTCGAGCAGAAGATAGCGGACCTGTTCTTCGAGGATGGCGCGGGCAGCGGTCGATAGACTGGCGCTAGCCTCGCCTGCCAGCTGGATGATTGAAAGCTCGCCGTCCGGCCGCAGCGCCGCTTCGATGTCCGCTTTCGGTGCGGTCGATAGCGCCTCGATGATCAGGTTGCAGTCGAAAGGCTGCAGGTCTGCCAGCGCCGGCCATGGCGTGGCGGGCGACAGACGAAGAGCGATGATGCCGGGAAGCGCTGCGATCTGCGCCAGAGGATCGATATTGCGGAAGAAGCAGTCGGCGGCGGGCCGGTAATTGATGGCGGAGCGGGCATTGGCGACGGCCCCACCCTTCTCCGCACGCGCCCAGGCCAGCAGATCTTCCTGCCATGCGGGCGCGGCCACGGATGGCATACTTGAAGAGCCGAACCCCGCCCCCAGCCGCTCAGCATCCGCGGCGGCGCCCGCGGGCATTTCGCCGGTCCGCTCGATCACGTCGAACCAGCGCACCAGCTGTCCGACACAGGCGAGCAGCGCATCGACAAGCACCGGCGTGATCGTGCGGCCGCCGGCGCGCACATCCTGCAGCACGTCCTCGGCGCGGTGGAGCAGCTGCTCCATCGCGGCATACTCCATGATGCCGGCGGCGCCCTTGAGAGTGTGGAAGGCGCGAAAGGCGCGCTCAAGCATGTCCTTGTCGTGAGGCTGTTCTTCCAGCTTGAGCAAGTCGGCAGAGGCCTGCTCGGCCAGCTCGCGCGCCTCGACCAGGAATTGTTCGGTGAAATCGGTCATGCGCGCCTGCCCGCAAGCAGGTTGACGTGCTCGACCAGGGCATCGGCCTTGATGGGCTTCACCATGTAGAAATTCGCGCCGGCCGCGCGGGCGTTCTCCTTGTCGCTGTCCTTCGCTTCGGTCGAGGTCATCAGCGCGGGAATGGCGGATATAGGCGCCTCTCCCCGGCGCAGCGTACGCAGGAAGGTGAGGCCGTCCATCTTCGGCATGTTGATGTCCACGATCAGGAGATCGACCGGAACGACGAGAAGCTTCTCAAGCGCTTCGAGCCCGTTGAGCGCCTCGTCGATCTCATAGCCCTCCTTCTCGAGGATACTGCGGTAAAAGCTGCGGATGAGCCGGGCGTCATCGACGACGAGAATGCGCTTAGCCACGGGGCGCCTCCTCAGGTTTTCCGGAGGGTCTCTGGTAGACGATGGCGTCGGCATAGCGGCGCACTTCGAACAGGGGCGAGATCCGGCTCATCGATTCCGTGTGTCCCAGGCAGATGAAGCCGCCGGGCTTCAGGCATTCGAACAGGTTTTCGGCGGCAACACGCCGCGACTCGTCGTTGAAATAGATCAGCACATTCCGGCAGAATATGACGTCGAAAACGCCTTGTGCACGAGTTTCCGCGTTCACGATGAGGTTCACCGGCGAAAAAGCGACGGACTCGCGTAGCTCCTGCGCGGCCTGCCAGGTCTCTTCGCCGGCTTTCTCGAAATAGCGGTCGATCAGGTCCGGCGTCAGGCGGCTGAGAGCGCGGGCGCCGTAAAGGCCCTCACGCGCGGCGTTAAGGGCGCGGGTATCGATGTCGGAGCCTAGAATTTCGATGTCGTGTTTGTCGACCTCGGGCCAGTTCTCCAGAAGCCACATCGCGATCGAATAGGGCTCTTCGCCTGTCGAGCAGGGAACGGACCAGATCCGGATCGCCTCGCCGGGCGCCTTCTGGGCGGCGCGCAGGCGCAGGAGGTCCGTCGTCAGGCAGTGGAACTGGTGGTCCTCGCGGTAGAAGTAAGTCTCGTTGACGGTGAAGGCGTTGATGATCTCTTCGATCTCGCTGTCGAGATCCATGCGCAGGCGCGCAAAGTACTGTGCGAAGGTCGCCGAGTCCGTGGCAAGCATGCGCTCGAAGACGCGGCGCTCGATATAGTAGCGCTTGGCCTCCGTGAAGATCATGCCCGTGCGGCGATAGAAGAAATCACACAGGCGCGCGAACTCGTCCTCGCTTATCGAAGGCGGCTCGCGGTCACCCATTCATGTCGAGGCGTTCAGCGCCCACGCGTTCGATGGCGTCGTCAATCGCGAAACCAAGGAACGCCTCGCCCGGAAACCTCGCCTTGCATGCCGTCAGCGGACCGATTGCGTCCGCCGTGCCGACCTCGGCAAGCACTTCCACGGCTGCGCCACAGACATTCGGTTCGGCTTCGGCCTGCAAGAGGGCGCCCAGCAGGCGCGTGGCGACATCGCCTGGCACGGTGCGGGCAAGATCACAGGAAAGGATACGCACGTCGGAATCCGCGTCCTGCAGCAGGCTTGACAGTATGCGCTCCACCACATCGGGCATGGCGGCGAGAGCATCAAGCGCGCCGCTGCGCAGGGCGGCGTCCTCCGAGCGCACGAACTCGGCGGCGGCGCGAGCGCTTGCGTCGGTGCGGATGAGGACAAGGCTGGTGAAGATCGCCTCTCGCACCTGCGGCAAGGTTTCCGTGTGCAGCGCTGCGGCGAGCGCGGGGACGGCGTCGGGCTGTTTGCCCAGCGCCCGCGCGGCCTTCCAGCGGACGTCCGGATTGGCGTCCGACAGCTGCGTGACTGCATCGCCTTCGAGCTTGGGCGCGGATGCGCCGGAGGGATCGCGCCGGATCAGGGGCATGGTGTGAGCCTGTTCAGCAGCGGGCCGATATCGGAGGCCGCCTCGACCCAGTCGGCGCCTCCCGCTTTGACGAGTTCGCCCGGCATGCCCCAGACGACGGCGCTGTCTTCGGACTCGGCAATGGTCCGCCCGCCGGCAGCCTTGAGATCGGCCATCGCCTGCGAGCCGTCATTGCCCATGCCCGTGAGCATGACGCCGATCAGCTGCTTTGCGGGCACATGCTCCATCGCCGTGCGCACCATGCGCTCGACGCTCGGCCGCCAGAGATAGTCGGGCTTTGGCGGCGCAGGCATGGCGATGGCGCCATTGGAGCGGCTGGAGATGACGATGTCTGCATCGCCTCGTGCGATGTAGACATGGCCGGGCTCGAGCAGCGTCACCTTCGTCACTTCCGAAACATCTAGCGCGCAGAGGCGGTCCAGGCGTTTGGCGAGCGCGCCGGTAAAGGTGGCCGGCATGTGCTGGGCGATCACGACCGGCCACGCGAAATTCGGCGCCAGCGACTCCAGCAGTTTCTCCAGCACGGGCGGCCCGCCGGTCGACACGCCGACCAGCACGACGCCCTCGCCGGTTACGGAAGCGACCGTTTTGGACGGAAAAGTTGCAGCGCGTTTTTTGGCCGAGGCATCAGGCTTCAGCCCGACCTTGCGCGCCACCCGGTCCCTGAGGCGCCGAATCCCGCCGACCTTGGCCACGGATGCGCTGCGAACAGTATCGATCAGGCGCGGGGCCATGTCGTGAATATCGAGTGACATTGCACCGGACGGCTTGGCAATGACATCGACCGCGCCCAGACGCATCGCCTCGAACGTCGTCTCCGCTCCTGCCGCTGTGGCGGAGGACACCATCACCACCGGGCGCGGGCTGTCGAGCATGATGTGGTTGAGGCAGGAGAGCCCATCCATCTCCGGCATGTTGACGTCGAGCGTCACCACGTCGGGATCGAAAGTCTGGAGCTTGGCCAGCGCTTCTGCGCCTGAACGGGCAAATTCCACAGTGAACTCAGGCTCGGTTGCGAAAATCTGGCCCAGGAGCCGCCGCACCAGGGCGCTATCATCAACGACCAGAATCTTGATCAACCGCCGACTGCGCCTCATCCACTCTGCCCAGAGCGTCGAGCAGTCCCTTCTCAGTAGTAGATAGAAGCCGCGAGGGATCAAGCAACAGGATCATCCGGCCACTGCTTTCAAGGTTGAGCACGCCTTCCAGCACAGCTGCGCCGCCTACGACGTCCGGGGCAGGTTCAATGGCGCTTTCCTGAGTCCGCAGCACCTCCGAGACGCCATCGACAATGAACCCGGCGATATTCGCGCCGATCCTGATCACCACGAGCCGGCGCGCCTCGCCCCCGCCTCCCTCGGGCAATTCGAAGCGCCGGCGCTGATCTATGATGGGCAGGACGGAACCGCGCAGATTGATGACGCCCTTGAGGAAGTCTGGCGAACGCGGAAGTCTGGTGACCTGATCGGGCAACCGCGCCACTTCCTCGACCGCGGAAATGGCAAGGCCGTATTCCTGCCCGCCCAGCGTGAACACCAGGAAGAT
>DASYKO010000396.1:0-4735 GCA_035995285.1 Hyphomonadaceae bacterium
CTGGGTGCTCGCCATTCCGCTGATCACTCTGCTGATACCGCTCGTGCGCGCAGCCCCGCCGATCTACCGCTGGCGTATCCGCAGCAAGATCTACATCTGGTATCGCGACCTGCGCGACCTCGAACACCAGGGTCGGGCGGCAAAGACGCCGCAAGAGCGCGCCGACGTTCGCGACAAGCTCGCCCACATGCAGGTCGAGACCGCCAACGTGCAGGTTCCGCTCAGCTACAATGACGACCTCTTCCGCCTGCGCTCCCATATCCGCTTCGTCGCCGGCCTGATCGACCAGCTGTCGGCCGGGGATGTGCACAAAGGGTAGGGCGGCTGGAGTTAGAGCCAGCCGGCCTCTTTCACCGCCTTGGCATACGTCCGGCTCACCGGCGCCTCGGCGCCGGATTTGAGCTTCAGCGTCAGGCGGCCATCGCCCTTCACCACGTCGGCGAGGCCCTGCTTGGCCACCCACCAGGAGCGGTGCGTCTGCATCCCCTCCAGGCCGGCAAGTTCCCGCACCGCATCGGCCAGCCGCATCAGGATCAGCTCCTGCCCGGCGCTGGTGTGGACGCGGAGGTAGTGGTCTTCCGATTCGACGGCATAGATCTCCGCCGCCCGCAGCTTGATCGGCAGCCGCTCGGCGAACGCCGCCGCGCCCGTTTTCGCCCCTGCCAGAGGCGCCGCCACGGCGCCTGCCGGTTCCGGATCCAGCACGGCCGACCGCTTCCCGAACGCCCGGAACCCCAGGATCACGATGCTGGTCACCGCTGTCGAGATCAGGAGGATATAGAAGAAGAACTCCACGAACCGCTCCGGCTGTACCGGGGCGTTCATCAGGAAGGCCTGGGCGGCAGCCACCGCCGGGAACACCGCCGCCGTCATCAGGGGCGCGAGCACGGCAATATATCCCCAGAGCGGCAGCTTGGGCGCCATCCGCCTGACGCCCCAGGCGATCACCGCCCCGGCCAGGCCGCCATAGACGATCAGCGGGACCCAGTAGGCGAACGCAATCCAGATCGGCTGCTCGGTCACCGACCCGAACGGGTTCAGGAACGCCAGGAACACGCCGATGGCGGCCAGCACCCCGACATAGTGCAACAGGGGCATGTTAAACACGGTTCGCAAACGGTTTTTCGCCCTGCAGTTCGCGCTTCGCGAACGACTTTAGATGCGTTTCGCGTAGCAGGTCAGCCGTTTCGCGCAATCCCGGTGGCGCCGCCCCGTGGTTGAGCTCACTTCGTCCGCATCGGCCGGACGCCACCCGCCAAAACACAGAAGGGGCGCCGGCCGCTCAATTAGGAGACCTGATATGAGCGCTACCTCCCTCCCCACGGCCAACCGGGCTTCAGAACCTCCGGTCCCGTCCTCCCCGAAACGCCGCCGCCCTTTTCGGCTTCCCCAGCTTGGCTATTCCTACCCCGTCGTCGGGCTATTGGTCGCCGGCGGGGTCGGCAGCTTCATCTGGGTCTATGGCATGCTGGCCAAGTCCCGGGGGCTGACCGACGCCCATTTCCGGGTCGACTTTACTCCGCTCGCCAATGTCGGCTGGATCATCCCCACCCACGCAGCCTCAGCGGTCACATCCTTCCTGCTCGGCCTGGTGATCCTGTGCCTGCCGAAAGGCTCGACCATGCACCGGCAGATGGGCTGGACCTGGGTCGTCGCCATGGGTCTGACGGCGCTCACCTCCGCCTTCATCCGCACCGACAACGGCAATTTCAGCTGGATCCATTCATTCTCTGCGATCACCGCCGTGATGCTGCCGATGGCGGTCGCCGCCGCCCGCATGCACTTCGCCAAGGTTCACGCCCGCTTCATGACGGCGCTGTTCCTCGGGGGCGCATTCACGGCCGGCCTCTTCACCTTCCTGCCCGGAAGGCTGATGTGGGAGACGTTCTTCGCCGTGAATACCTAGGCGAGACTTACGCGGACTTGAGGGCCGCCTCGCCCTTGGCGGCCTTCACCGCGTCCACCAGCGCCTGTTCGTTGGCCGTGCGGCGGCCGTCGGCGTTGATGCGCGTCATCAGCCAGCTGGTTTCCGGGGCAGTCAGCGCCTCGGCGATCGTGGCTTCGTTGGCGCGCGTGCGCAGATAGGCCATCTGCCCGGCATCGGGTTTCGGCTGGCTGACATTCTCCAGGAAGTTCCCGCCGAACATCCGTCCCATAAAGCCGCCGACACCGCCCTTGCTGGGGGCATTCAGCCACTTGGCGCGGTTCATCATGCCATCGCGCTCGAGCAGGGAAGACGAGCCCGCCGCGAACAGGTGGTTCATGACGCCCGAGATGAACAGCTCGCGCCAGCCGGCGACATGCGCCTTGCCTTCGCTCGCCGCATCCAGCTCGAACAGCCATTCGGCCTCGTCCCGCGTCACCGAGATGTTCCCGGCGCCGCCTGCCGCAAACAGCACGCGGCGGATGAGCCGCAGCTCGATCTCGCCGATCTGGCCGGGGACCAGCTTGGCGTCGCGCCCCTCATAACCCTCGCCGGCAAGCACCGCCGCCGAAACCAGCGTCCGCGCCAGCTTGTGCAGCTGCGCGGGGCAGGACTCGGCCTTCTCCAGCACCTTCAGCACCAGCTCCAGCTCGGTCACCAGCTCAAGCTTGCCATCCTGTCCGATCCGCGCCTCAAGCCAGGCTGCGCCTTCGTCGGTCACATGTCCGCGCGGTTCGTTGAGCAGAAGGTGATCGCAGATCGCCTCGACGAACGCGGCGTTCCACGCCGGATCATCATCGCCCACGCGCTCGTTCAGCTGGAACAGCGCCTCGGCCTCCTCGCGGGAAACGGTCCCGTCCGGGAAGACTGCCCGGCGCACATCCAGGGTTTCGGCGTCGCTGACGCGGCCATCGTCAGAGAGCTTGTCGATCAGGGCGAGCAGCTGGCTGCGGATCATGTCGGGTCCTCCCCAAGGCCCAATGTTCTGGGCGGAGTGTGCCGCGTAATGTCGCCGGTAACCCTGAAGATTCATTGATACACTTCCCTCGCGCCTTGCGGTGTTCGGTAACAAGATTTTAAGCGCGCCGCCGGGGAAAGCGGCGTAGAGCTAACAAAACAACAAGAACACTGCCGCCCGCGCCCCGTGATCACCTAGCCATGACCGCCTACCGGAACGTCGCCTCCCTGATCGTCGCGGTCATGCTGCTGCAGGCGGCCTCCGGCATCCTCAGTGTATCGACGCCGCTGGCGCTTCAAGCGATGGGCGCATCGGCCCTTGGCGTAGGCATCGTCGCGGCGACCTTCTCCGGCGGCTTCATGCTCGGCGCCTGGTATGCGCCCGACGTGGTGCGCCAGGTCGGCCATATCCGCGCCTATGCCGCCGCCGCGGCGATCTATTCCGCCGGCATTCTCGGCATGGCGCTGGCCTTCGACTCCGTTGCCTGGGGCCCGCTACGCTTTGCTCAGGGCGCGGCCTCCGCCGTCATGTTCACCGCGGCTGAAAGCTGGATTGCCGATTCCACCCCCCGGTCCAAGCGCGGCGGCGTCTTGGGCATGTACCAGCTGATGCTGAAGATCGCGATATGCTGCGGCCCGCTCCTGATCATCGAGCATGCCCCGCAGGACATACGCCCCTTCATCTGGGCCGGCCTCCTGATGGTGCTGGCCGTCATCCCGCTCTGCGCCACGCGCCGCTCCCAGCCCGTCTCGCCGGACCACGAAGCGCTGAGCATCTCCAAGATGATGCAGATCCCGCCTGCGGCTCTTGCCGGGGCCATCGTCGCCGGCATCGCCAACACTGGCACGACCGCCCAGCTGCCGCTCTATGCCTCCGAACTCCAGCCCCAGGGCGGCTCGGCCTCCGCCGCCACGCTCTACATCGCCGCCATGGTCGGCGGCACGCTCACGCAATGGCCTGCGGGATTGCTCTCGGACAAAATCGACCGCCGCCTTGTCGTGGCGGGCCTCGCCGCCATCGCATTCTCGTCCTGCGTCGCCCTCTATCTCTGCGCCGGCCACGTCCCGTTCTCGGTGACGGTGCTGCTCTCCGCGCTCTGGGGGGCAGGGGCCCTGTCGTTCTATTCGATCTCCGCCAGCCACGCGACCGACCGCACTGCCCCTGGCCAGATCGCCCAAGTCATGTCCGGAATGCTGTTCGTCTGGGCGGGCGGATCGGTCATCGGCCCCATCCTTACCGGCGTCACGGCCGACACATCGCTGGGCCAGCCCGGCGTCTTCGCCGTCACGGCCGTGCTCTACTTCGCGCTCTTTATCTCCAACCTTTGGCGCGTCTCCGTCACCGCGAGGCCGGAGCACCGCGCGCCGTTTTCGCCTGTCGCCGGAACCAGCGTCGTCGAAGGCCAGGTCGCAGGCGAAAGCCCGGCTCAAATGCCAGGCGATTCTCCTCCGCCGGAATCCGCCAAGCCATCCGGCCAACCGGTCTGAACTTGGCTAACGCATCCCTATCGGAATGACTCCGTAACCGAGGGACATTTCGCCCCGGCCCTGCTTTGAGCGAGCCAAGTTGCCTGATGCGGCAGGGTGCGCTAATCGCGGTCTCGCGGGGCCCATGGCTTGTCGATCGGGCCCTCCCTCAAGGGGCGATTCTCCATGAACATCCACGAGCATCAGGCGAAGGACGTCCTGAGGCAGTATGGCGTCCCCCTCGCTAACGGCGTGGCTGTTTTTTCCCTCGATGACGCAAAGCGCGCGATAGACACGCTGCCCGGACCGCTCTGGGTGGTGAAATCGCAGATCCATGCGGGCGGACGGGGCAAGGGCAAGTTCATCGAAGCCGACGCCGGCCCGAAA
>DASYKO010000397.1:0-4131 GCA_035995285.1 Hyphomonadaceae bacterium
TGCACCGGAGCCGGTCTAAAACGGCCAATACGGGGCGCGTGAAGACGCGCATTTCTGGCGGCGACGCCAGACCCTGGACCACCCAACGGCGCACTCCACGCGCCCCGCTCCCTCACGAGGGGAGAGAGCTGAAGCATCCCGGACGCAGCGCGCGGTCCGAACGAGGGATCATGCACGGAACCCGTAGGGTGCAGTAGGCCGAAGGCCGTAATGCACCATGCCCGCCACGGCCATGATACGTGCGTTGAAGGGCGCCATCGCGCCACGCCCACGAAGATGGTGCATTACGGCCTTCGGCCTAATGCACCCTACGACACCTGTGATGTTTGAAATGGAAGCGCGTCTAATCGCTCGACGTCTTGGCGCGCCCAACCATGAACGGCGCGAGCGACTGGACGAGTTCGCGCACGTTGATCGGCTTGCCCGCCACGCCATCGAACCCGGCAGCTGCATAATCCGCGATGTCTTCGGCGGCCAGTTTTGCCGTAAGCGCGATCGCCGGCGTCGGCTGGTTGGGGCAGGACGCATCGCCGCGCAGCTGGCGCAGGGTTTCGAAGCCGGTCATGTCCGGCATCACGATATCCATGAGGATGGCGTCGAACGCCGTCATGGCGCAGAGGTCGATCGCTTCCGGCCCCGACGCGGCAAGTGTCACCTCAATGCCGAGCTTGGAGAGCAGGAGTTGCGCGATGCGGCGGTTGTTCTCGTTGTCGTCGACGACGAGCACATGCTTGCCCGTCCAGATCGGATCGTCGTGGACATCGATGTCGACGGTGTCCGTATCGCTGGCGCGCTGCACGGCAAGCGACAGGCGGAAGTTCGACCCGCTGCGGCGGGCAGGCTCCAGTGTGAGATCGCCGCCCATCAGCCGCGCGAGCCGCCGCGAGATGAACAGGCCAAGCCCCGTGCCGCCGCGGCCGCCATTGGTCGGCCCCTGTTCGAACGGGGCAAAGATCGTCTCGACCGCGTCGGTGGGAATGCCCGGTCCCGTGTCGATCACGCTGATGATCGCCTCGACGCGCCCGTCGCGGGTTTCGTGGGTCGACAGCGAGGCCGTCACGCCGCCCGCATCCGTGAACTTGATGGCGTTGGAGACAAGGTTGCCGATGATCTGCCGCACGCGCCCGGCATCCACCATGAGCGCGCCGCCATCGGCCTGGCTGCAATCGACAACCAGCGACAGCCCCTTGCTCGAGGCCTGCGGCCGCCAGAAATCCACCGTGCGGGTGAGGAGCGCGCACACATCGGTCGGCGAGGGAGAGATCTCGAGCTTGCCCGCCTCGATCTTGGAGACATCCAGCAGGTCGTTGACGATGGTGAGCAGGCCTCTTCCCGCATCGCCGATCAGCGTGACGAGTTCCGCCGTTTCCTGGTCGTGCGTTCCGCGCTCCAGCACTTCGACCGAGCCGAGGATGGCGTTGAGCGGGGTACGCACCTCATGGCTCATGGTGGCGATGAAGTCGGATTTCGCCTTGTTGGCCACGCGCGCCTTGTCGCGGCCGGTGCGCAGGGCGTCTTCGGCGGCCTTGATGAAGTTGATGTCCTGCAGCGATCCGGAAATGCGGATCGTGCCATCTTCGTTGCGCGAATACCGCGCGCGGGCGGAGAACCAGCGATAGCCGCGTGTCTTGGTGTTGAGGCGGAAGTCCACCCGGATGCGCGAGAGGCGGTTGCGGCCGAGCGCGAAGGCTTCCCGGAGCTGCGTTACGTCCTCAAGATGCACGAACTGCTCGATCCGGTTGAAGATGTCGTTGAATTCGTCGGCATTGTAGCCGGTGATGCTCTCGAAGCTTTCCGAGACGTGGAAACGGCGCAGTTCAGCGTCCGGCACATCCCAGAGGCCGACCTTGGCGGCTTCCAGCGCCACGCGGCTGCGCGCGGCGCTCTCGATGACGACGCTGTTGGCGTCTTTCACGCGCTCCACGGCATAATCGCGCGCAAGTTGCGTGATCCAGGCAATGCCGCCGAGGAAGATCGCGGACAGCAGCACGGCGCCGAGCATCATTATGGAGGCGCTGCGCGGCGTGTAGGTCGTCGGAATGCCGATGACGCCGGCGGCAGTCAGGAACCCGAACGCTGTAACGGCAACGACCAGCAGCAGCGCGCTCCGCCGCATTGTTCCCTGGAGATAGAGCGAGGAGATGCCGGCGACGGCAGGAAGGCTCGCCATGATCGGCGCGATGATGCCGGCGTGGTTGAAGGAAATGATCGCGGCCGAAACCAGGAAGCCGATCACCATCCAGCTCATCACCACGCGCGGGTCGCGCCGCCGGCGGATCTGCAGGAAGCCGTAAACGCCTCCCACCGCGCCGATCAGCGCCAGGACATGCGCCTCGACATGCGAAGGGTTGAACGCCAGCACGGAGAAGAAGCTGATGCCCCACCCGATCGCGGCGGCCAGACACAGATAGCCCGAGGCGATCTGCGTGGTTCCTTCGACGTCGTCGCTGAACTTCGTCACGTCCGAAAAATACTGGCCGCGCAGCCTGCCGGTGAAGAAGGCGGCCACGACGGCCCACGCGCTTCCGAACCTGTCGGCAGACGGGCTAGACGGTGTTGGCGCGCCCAGAGGGTGGCTTATGGCAGGCTGAAGTCCGATGTGCGTGGTCCCCTTAGGAGTTACCAATGTCGGGCAAAAAGCTAACGATTCCGTTGTGACGCCTCAGCGCACGCTGATGCGGCGAAAGGCTATTGGCCCTGACTTGGTAGGGTTTTTTGAAACGCTGACTTGGAGCGCAGGCGGCCTAGTGCAGGTAGGATCCTGCGACAGTCTCGGCCAGGGCGCGGCCGCGGGCGGCGATCTGCGCTTCCTCGCGCTGGCTCTCCGGCGTGCATTTGCCCGACCGGGCGGCCTGTTCCCGGAAGCCGCGGTTGAACGCGCCGGTAAGCGCAGATTTCCGCGGGCTGCCGGCCGGCGCTTCGATCGCCAGCATGTTGAACATGTAGTTGCGCCAGGTCTGGTCAGCGTCCCCATTGCAGGCCGAGCGGATGGCATGCGCGCGCCCGAGCAGGTCGGCGAGTTCGGCCAGTGTCTCGGTCGGCGGCCCGCCGGCTTCCTGCGCGCGCGCCGGGGCGCCCACAACGGCAGTGGCGGCCAGAAGCAGGGCGAGGGGCAGGGCGCGGAGACTCATAAGGCTGATCCTAGCTACTCTCCTGGCTTCTGGGGAGGCTGTCATGCAAAAGCGCCGAACATGTGGCCTTTCCAGTCATCTGGCGTTCACCGGACGCCGCCGGTTGCGCCAGCCGAGGCCCCCGGCTAGGCGTAACAGATGACCTAGGCGGGCGTGGCGGAACTGGTAGACGCAACGGACTTAAAATCCGTTTTCCGCAAGGAAGTGCCGGTTCGATTCCGGCCGCCCGCACCAGGTGTTGGAATTTGTTGAGATAATGCGCTGTCTTCGATTGGACCTCGAGCAGGTTTCAGCAGGGTCGCTTGCAAATTGGTCCAGAATTGGTCCAGCGAAACGACCACGACCTCAGCGCTGAGGACAGATCTGCTCGGTCTCCCTCTTGCGCCGCCCGGCAAGGATCGGTTTGCCGCCTGCCAAGTTGGCAGAGAGGAGGAAGTAACAGGCGGACAAGTCATCTCCCATCTGAAAAGCCTTGAAAGCTTTGTAGCCGAAGACGCGGGGACCGAGGTTATAGGCGGCGCTGGTCCAACCCACCACTTGGGTGGGTGTCATCGCGCGCGCCGCGCGCCGCTCCACCTCCTGCATCAGAGCCTGAACCTTTGAGGCAAGCCACTTTCGCTCGCTTGCTTCATCAACGCAGTCACCGATCTCAAGTCCTGCGCCTGTACGACCGAATCCAATAGTCAGAGTGCCTTTGACTCTATCCCCAGGCTTGAGGATTTTATTCGGCGCGAGGTCGTCATACGCGCAGGAGCGGAAACCCTCTTCCTTCTCTATGAGGCCGACGGCCATCGCGAGCGTGGGGGTGGTGCTCGACTGCTGACCTTCAGCACCGCTTGCATTCAAACCGAGCGCGGCAAGTGACGTGACCCCCTGAAATTCCTCCAGAGATGGCTAGAGTCCGACCCAAGGAAGGGACGGACGGAAAATGAAGAAGTCACGGTTCACGGAAGAGCAGATCATCGCGATCCTGCGGGAGCACGAGGCGGGTGTTGCGACG